>JBEBSO010000088.1:0-9967 GCA_040394275.1 Telluribacter sp. | reverse complement strand
TTGGGGAAGCAGCCATGCCGCCAGGAAGGAAGCAATGGCAATGCTCCACCAGGGCAGGAAGAGGGGCAGCAGGTAAGAAAGCGCAAGCGTAGCGAGGGCGGCGGCTGGGAATCTCATCGGTTTATCGGTTTAGTTGGAGAAGTTGACGGTCCATTTTACTCTCGGATCGTTTTGCTCATCTTTTTTCATCATCCATAAAGGGTAGTAATCTCCCTTCACCCAGGTATTGATAAAATCGTCGTAGAACCTGCTGCCGGGGTTGCCGTTCTGGCCCGCAGGATATACGCCATAGGCCTTCGTCTCATTGCCGAGCTCGACGATCATCCGCCAGCTGGGGCCATGGCTCCGGTTTACGGCATTGATAATGTTCCCCGCGCCTCCGATGTCCAGGCCTGACCTGGCAAAAGAGGGCAGCGCTGTCTTCAGCAGATGGTATATCGTTACATTCTTGTGCTGCGCCCACCCGATTTTCTGAGCGGCCTCCTCCCGGGCCAGCTGTTCCGATGCTTTGAGCAGCGCGGTGGTGACTACATCGCGAAGCGTCTCTTTTTGCGGGGTATCGATCCGGTCGTAGAAGGACGACGCAGTGTCTCTCAGCATCAGTTCGATCAGGGTATGCTTGTCGGGATAGTTGGGAGACGGGTCAATCTGCGCGATCTCATCGCTCCATACTTCTTTTTCCAGGCTGTCGATCCAGCAGTGGTAGATGGTCTGCCCTACCGAAGACGGGGTAGCCTGCAGGTCCCATTTACTGAATTCGGCCAGATACTTTCCGGCGGACGGCGTAAGTTTTTCCCGATCCGTAAACCGGAGCAGCACAGGGCGGATGTACCTCGCATGAATGTTGTCGTAATCGTTCTGCAGGTCCATCATGTCCTCGATCGTAATGTCCGTCATGCGCGTGAGCTTTTCGTCAATCGACAACGCCCGCGGATTGAAATAGGTGCCGGGAATAAAATAGGGGTAATCCCGGTCGGCGGGCCGCTGGTTGGCGCTCTGGAGGAATCCCCGCGGCGGGTTTTTCGAATGCGGATTTTCCTGCTGCGGTATAAAGCCCTGCCACATGTAGCTGCTGTCTGTTCCGGGCATGACGTACCGGCCCTGGCCTTCCCATCGAAGCGGGAATTTTCCCTGCTGCCAGATGGCGATATCCCCGGCTTTGGACGCGAAGACAAAGTTCTGGCCGGGAGTTTGGAAAGTGCTTATCGCTTTTTCGTAGTCGTCGTAATTCCTGGCGCGGCTCAGCTGTAAAAAGGTAAGGCCTTCGTTGCTGGCATCGTGCGCGGTCCACCGTACCGCGAGGTTTTTTCCTTCCGAATTCCTGTCGGAGAAGTCCCCGTCAAACATAACAGGCCCGAAAACGGTATAGGCAACGGTGTCACGGACTGTCTCCGCTCCTTTTACTTTTATTTCCTCGATGCGAAGATGCGCGGGCTCCCACCGGCCGTTGAACCAGTACGCCTTTTTTGTTTTGTCCCGGAACCGGATCTCGTAGTAATCTTTTACATCCCGCATGACGTTGGTGATCCCCCAGGCAATGAAGTCGTTAAACCCGGCGATCACATAAGGACTTCCCGGCAGGGAGACGCCGTAGGTGTTGGAAGAGGGGCCGCTCAGCTGGATTTCATACCAGATGGAAGGCAGGGAGAGCTCCAGGTGAGGATCATTGCAGAGAATCGGCGCCCCGCTCCTGGTCCTGCTTCCCGATACCACCCAGTTGTTGCTGCCGTTGGCGGGGTCGGGCCTGTAGCGGTCCGTTGCCCTGACCGGTTTTACGGCCTTAAAATACAGGGAGTCGGCATTTGCCGGGGGTTTTGGCAGGAAAGCGGGTTTTGCGAAAGCCGTGCCGGCAGGTACGATGGGTTTGAGCGAATCAGGGTATGCCGGGTAAAGCACTTTCAGCTGCTCGCCGGTGAAAATGGATTTTGCCTGTGTATTTGCCAGGTCTGTTTCGGTTCCCGAAGACAGCATTTTCGCCATCATTTTCAGGAGCAGTGCGGTGCGGAGGTTGCTCCAGGGCTCAGGTGTGCTGTTCAGGATTTTATATTCGAGCGGCCAGTCCCTTTCGTTCAGTGTCCCGATCCAGGCGTTCACCCCTGCCGTGTATGCGTCAAAAACCAGCTTTGAAGCGGGGTCGGCTTCCATTCTTTTCAATGAATTCTCCGCCGCATATACCATGCCCAGCCTTCTTTGCATGCGGTCAAAATCCACCGTTTTTCCCCCGGCGATCTCACTGGTACGCCCGGCGGCTGCACGGGTCTGCACATCCATCTGGAAAAGCCGGAAGCGTGCATGCAGATACCCCTGGATAAAATACAGATCATGCTCGTTGTCTGCAAATACATGCGGGACGAGCCGCTCGTCAAAATAGACAGCGGCTTTCCCTTTCAGGTCAGGAAGCCTGACCTCGCCGTTGAAATCTTCGGATACAGGCTCGGCGTTACGCCAGAGGCCGTGCGAAGGGCTGAGAAATTTGCCCGGCGGCATCGGGACCCGGTCTCCCCAGGGCCGGTCCAGGGCATAGATAAGCCCGGAGGTAACAGAAGCGATAAGCAGGAAGCGAAGGATACGCATGACAGATACAGGTTGGATTTACCTTCGTAAGATATATTTTTTTCTTGTCATGATCAGGGTTGCGCCGGTTTTTCTCGGGCCGGTACCCTGGAGCAGGCGGGTCGGTTATCCGTTCCCGGGGTCGCGAAGATGGGCTTCCGCCCACAGCAGGTCTTCGGGTGTGGTCAGCTTGATGTTCTGGTAGGCTCCCTCAATGAGGTGTACCGGGAAGCCCGCCTGTTCCATGACGGAAGCGCAGTCGGTAAAATGCGGGAGATACCCGGTGCTGAAGGCAGCGCGCATCCAGTCAAGGCGAAAGGTCTGGGGGGTCTGGATCAGCCTGAAATGTTCCCGGTCCACAGCCTGGTGCCTGTCGTCCGTTTCCCATCTGCGGAGGGAATCTTTCAGTTTTACGCAGGTCACGGCCGATCCGTATTCAGCGGCTTTGGCAAAGCTCTCGGCAATGACAGGCGCCGGGACAAAAGGCCTGACACCATCGTGCACGGCGACGAGCCCCTGATCGGCGGTGATGCTTTCCAGGCCGTTGCGAACGGAATGAAAACGGGTAGCCCCCCCGGCTACCACCTGCACTTCTGCTGCGAAGCGGTGCCGGCTGCACAGCCGGTCCCAGAGCCCGAACTGATCCTCCGGCAGCACGAGCCGGACGGAGAGCCGGTCGCTGTACCGGTGAAATGCCTCCAGCGTATGCATGAGCACCGGCTTTCCCGACAAAGGAATGAACTGCTTGGGGATATCGCTCTGCATCCTGCTTCCGCTGCCGCCGGCGACCATGATCACAAACTTTTCCATAAGCAAGAACCCTCAGGGGAAAACCCGGCCTGGCCTGTCAGAGTATCAGCATGGCGTCGCCATACGTAAAGAACTTGTATTTTTCTTTGATGGCGGTCTGGTAGGCCTTCATGATCAGGTCATATCCGCCGAATGCGCAGGTGGACATCAGCAGGATCGACTCCGGGAGATGGAGATTGGTCACCATCGACGTGCTGATCTTAAATTCGTAGGGCGGGAAGATGAACTTGTCTGTCCAGCCGTCCACCGGCTTGAGATGCCCGCTCGCCGATACGGACGACTCGAGGGCTTTCATCGAAGTAGTGCCGATGGCGCAGATTTTTTTTCCTCCGTCTATGGCCCGGTTGACGATTTCGGTAGTTGTTGCTGAAATGCTGTAGTTTTCGGAATCGGTTTTGTGTTTGGTAAGGTCTTCCACTTCCACGTTACGGAAGGTTCCCAGGCCTACATGAAGGGTGATCGGGGCAAATTCAACCCCTTTTATTTCAAGTCGTTTGGCCAATATTTTGGTGAAGTGCATGCCTGCCGTCGGTGCGGCTACGGCGCCCAGGTGGGTGGCGAAAATGGTCTGGAACCGGTCCCGGTCACTGTTTTCCACTTTACGCCTGCTGATGATTTCGGGGGGGAGCGGGGTCTCGCCGAGGCTGTCCACCATCCGCATCAGGTCGTCAAAGTTGCCGTCATACAGGAAGCGGATCGTGCGTCCGCGGGAGGTGGTATTGTCGATCACTTCCGCAACCAGGTCGCTGTCTCCAAAGTAGAGCTTGTTTCCCACTCTGATTTTCCGGGCAGGATCCACGAGTACATCCCAAAGCCTCATTTCGCGGTTAAGTTCTCTCAGGAGGAAGACTTCGATTTTGGCCCCGGTTTTCTCTTTTTGCCCGTAAAGGCGGGCGGGAAAAACTTTCGTATCGTTGATGACCATCACATCTCCGTCGTCAAAATAGGACAGGATGTCGGAAAATTTCCTGTGCTCAATTTCACCTGTTTTCCGGTGAACCACCATCAGGCGGGCCTCGCCGCGTTCTACAGGGTGAAGTGCAATTAAACTTTGTGGAAGGTCGAATTTAAATTCCGAAAGTTTCATATGGGATAAAATGCTAGCTCAAAAAAATAAGACCGCAAAAATAGAAAAATTACCTGATACGCCGTGGTTCGTTTGCCAAATATTATTATAGGAAAGGCATAATCAGCAGATTCCCGGATTTATGGATCAATCTTAGCCGTATATTTAGCGGGAACATGCTAATATAACCAGGCATTAAAGAAAATCAATTGAAAAGGCACCCGGAAAGGATAAAATATTTGCGGAAACTCCTGAAAGGGCTGCTGTGGCCGGCTGTTATGGGAATGACGGCCTATTATATTTTCTTTTCTCACGTCTTCTACTGCCAGACCATCCGCTGGAGTGATTTCCGGGAAGCGGACGACCGTCTTTACCTCAGCCCGGGGATAAATGCCTCAGAGGAGGCCTACGCGAAAAAGGTGATCCGGCTTGCCCGCCGCCGGAATGCTGCTTTCTGGGGAGAGCTGGAGGGAAACCCGGTCTATATCTGGTGCGCGGATGCCCGGGAATACAGGAAGTATTGCCAGAGCAGCGAGGGAGCGGGCTGCAGCCTCGGTACGCCTTTCGGCGAAACGTATATCATCCTCAACCCGTCGGGGGCCAATGTCGACGTAGTCAGCCACGAGCTTTGTCACAGCGAGCTGTTTTCCCGGCTGGGATGGTGGACCACAACCTGGCAGGTCCCCCAATGGTTCAACGAAGGGCTTGCGCTGATGCAGGACTACCGGTTTGCAGGACCGTCCGATAGCATTGCCAGGTACGAAGGGTATGCCAGGCGGCGGAAGGTGCAGGCCCGTGCCTTCCGTGATTCTGTCCGCCTGGAAGATATCGGTTCCATCCGCGGCTTTTTCGGAGGGGGAAGCGCACGCGTGATGCTCGCCTACATGACTGCAGGCACTGAAATATCCGGTTTGCTGATGGAGGTAGGAAATGCCGGCCTGGTGTCCTTCCTGGACAGCGTGCGGGCAGGCGGCGAATTTGCGGCCCTGTACCGGGACATGCGCGACCGGCCGGGAAGATGGCGGGAAGCGGCTGTGGTCAGGCCGGCAGGGTACCGGCTCCGTGGCCGGGGCTCAGCTTTTCCCTTATCAACGCCGAAATGACGTCGAGGCCGGTATCCATCCGCCGGTTGTTGTTGATGACGATGTCGGCCTCTTCGCGCAGCGGCCGGACATATTTTTCGTAGGTTGGGGCGACGTGATGCTCCCAGCGGTACAATACATCGTCCAGGTCATAGCCCCTTTCCAGCGCATCCCGGCTGATGCGGCGTTTTATCTTGATGTGTTCCCGGGCATCGATGAAGATTTTCAGGTCGATCTGCCGGGCAACCTCTTCGAAGTAGTACAGGAAAATCCCCTCGACGATGAGGACGGGTCTCGGTTCGAACCGAAGCATCTTCGGCGTCAGCAGCGGGTTGTTGAAGGTGTATTCCTGCTGCCGGACGGGGTTCCCTTTCCTGAGCGCTGCAAGGTGCGCCGCAAACAGCACGTGGTCGATGGTTTCGGGCAGGTCAAAATTCTCCACCCCGTTTTTGTCTCTGGGGATGGTGTCGACGGGCAGGTAGTAGTTGTCCTGCGAGATGCGGCAGATCTGCGCTTCACCGAACCGTTCGATGAGCTGCTGCATGAAATAGGTTTTCCCGGAGGCGCTTCCTCCGGTTATTCCTATCGTGAACGGGGGACGATGGTGACTTGTGTCGGGCATAATTCAACGTTCCGGCGTGTGGGACCTGGATGAGCGGTCGGTGATCTTCAGCGCGACAAGCTCGATCCGTTTATCTTCCATCGAAATCACCCGGAAATGAAAAGGTTCCAGCACAATCTCTTCGTCGACCTTGGGGATGTCTTCGTGGAGATGGATCAGCAAACCGGCCAGGGTGTCGTATTCTCCTTCCGGGAGCTCCCAGCCGTATTTTTCGTTTAGGTAATCCACCTCGTGACGGGCGCTCAGCAGGTAGGTGTTTTCGTCAATTTTTCGTTCGGTCCAGTCTTCCGTGTTGTCATATTCGTCCTGGATTTCCCCGAATATTTTCTCGATAATATCTTCCACGCTGACCAGGCCGGAAGTTCCGCCGAACTCGTCCACCACCAGCGCAAGGCTTTTCCTTTCTTCCAGGAAACGCAGCATCAGGCTGCTGGCCGGCATGGACTCCGGTACGATCAGCAGCGTGGTAACGATGTCCCGGATCTGTTTGGGCTTCCGGAACAGCTCCAGCGCGTGGCAGTACCCGATGGCCTCATCGATGGAGTCCCTGTATACGACGATCTTGGAATGCCCGCTCTGGATGAACTCCTGTCTCAGCTCTTCAATGGAGTCGTCTACGCTGACGGCCGAAATTTCGGTACGCGGGATCATGCAGTCCCGGATACGGACGTCCTTAAAATCAATGGCGTTGATAAACATCTGCTCCTCTTTGCTGTTTTCCTCGGGTTCGCTGTCGTCTGCGGAGTCGGTCTCCTCCCTTACGGAGTGAAAGAAGCGCCCCTCCGGGAATTTCTCCTTTACAAACGGCTCGACAAGCCAGTAGACCGGGGTGAGAAACCATTCGGCGAAGCGGACGGGAAAGGCCTTGAGGTCCATCAGCTGCCGGTTTTTAAGCCCGATTTTCAGGCAGACCGTGTAGCCTGAGATCCAGAACACGGCAGCCGTGACCAGGAGGATGACCGTGGACAGCGCCGTATTGAGCTGAAGCGTGATTTTGAGCCAGGGTAACAAGGCCAGCGTCAGGCAGAAGCACCCGATAGCCACCGCAACAAAGCGCATCATACGGAGTATACGTCGCCAGTAAAAAACCTGGTGCGTCCGGGATTCCTCACCCTGGCGCAAGGTGAGCCAGTTGAAGGAATATTCCAGCAGGATGGACCTGACCGCGCCGTAATAGCCGGCCAGGAGGAAGAAAAGAAGCGAGAGGATGAGATTCGGCAGGATCATCTTTTCTTGGGTTTGGGCCGGACAGCGGTCTCTTTCCGTACAGCCGGATGATCCGGTTTTCGCCGCCTGGCTTTGTCGTTCAGGCGAAAATACTGAAACAACAGCAGGCAGGCCACCGCCAGCAGCATCAGCCAGTAGCTTTCCGCAAATCCAACCCGCATATATTCAGATATGGATATGACAAGGAAACCGGCCGAGGCAAAAAGGAACAGGGTGCGCAGTGGTCTTTGGTTCATTACTCCCGAAGTCATTTTTATCAGCATGCAATCTAAGCAATGAATGCGCATTCCGGAAGTGAAACAGGGAAAGTTTTCGCTTTCCTTGCTTATTTTGCGGTGATTTATCCGGGAATGTTTCCCGGTCAGTTTAACTGCCTATGTCTTCTGAAGCTGTTTATCTGTTGCTGGGGTCCAATCTGGGGGACCGTCCGTCGGTGATGCGGGAAGCGATCCGCCGGATCGCCGCAGCGGTAGGCCCGGTAGTTGCCGAGTCTTCTGTCTATGAAACCGAACCATGGGGATTTGCCGACCAGCCCCCGTTTCTGAACATGGTGGTAAAAGCGGAGACGTCCCTATCCCCGGAACAGGTGCTGGAGCGCATCCTGGGGATCGAGCAGGAGCTGGGAAGAGTGCGGGACCGCCGCTGGGGAGCGAGGCTCATTGATATCGATCTGCTGTACTACGGGGAAAGGGTCGTCCGAACGCCGGACCTGGTCGTACCGCATCCCAGGCTGAGCGAGCGGAGATTTACGCTGAAGCCTTTGTGCGAAATCGCGCCGGACTTTGTTCATCCCGTTTTTTTGAAAAACAACCTCAGGCTCCTGGAGTCGTGCGGGGATGACAGCGCGGTGACCCTGTCAGGACAGCTGCCCGCATAACGGCGGGTACGGGCCAAAACAAAAGCAGCCCGTCGGGAGCTGCTTTTATTATACAGGATCAAAACCAGTTACTTTGCGTTTTTCTGATTCTGAACTTCTGAGCGAATCTCCTGTGCCAAGTTTTTTAAGTCTTGCAGACCTTTACGAACACGTGTGCCGGCAGCCTGGTTGCCTTTGTTGTAAAATTTGTCAAAGTCACCTTCAAGAGAGGCTACCAGGTCTCTAACTTGATCGAATCTTGCCATGATTAGAATATGTTTTAAAGTTGAAAAACGGCTTAAACACGTGAAATGGCGTGTTTCGCTCGAAATTTAACAATTAAAACAGTTGCTGCAACTCAATTTTTCAAAAAAAACATTACAAAAAATCCTATAAAAAATAATATCTCAGTGTAATTGTCTGATTCTCAATTAATTGTAATTGTTTTTGTGCCGGACCCAGGAAGGATAATTCCAGGCGTGCCCGGGACAAATGCCGCTTAATGGTCCGGAAACGGCTTTTTTAATGCGCTTCCTGAACGGGGTCAAGCTGGTAATACCGGTTGTTGAGCCTTTCGGCGAGCAGCGAGAATGCTTCCAGTGTATAGGCGACGTCTTCCAGCGAGTGCGCGGCTGTCGGGATCAGGCGGAGCATGATCTGCCCCTTGGGTACGACCGGGTACACTACGATAGAGCAGAATACGCCCATGTTTTCGCGGAGATCGCGGACCATGCGGGTGACTTCGGGGATGCCGCCTTCGCTCTGGAGAAAAACAGGCGTGACGGGAGAAGCCGTGTCGCCGATGTTGAAACCCCGCGACCTCAGCCCGTTCTGAAGGGCGTGCACGTTCTCCCAGAGCCTGGCCCTCAGCTGGGGCGTTTGCCGGATGAGCTCCAGCCTTTTGCGGCAGCCTACCACATAAGGCATGGGCAGGGCTTTTGCATAGGTTTGGGAGCGCATATTGTATTTCAGGTACATGATCACTTCGGGATCATCCGACGCGACAAAAGCTCCGATGGCCGCCATGGATTTGGCGAAGGTCGAAAAGTACAGGTCGATCTCCGCCTGTACCCCGAGCTGCTCCCCTACGCCCGCGCCGGTGTCGCCCATGGTACCGAAGCCGTGCGCGTCGTCCACCAGGAGGCGGAATTTGTATTTTTGCTTGAGCCCGACGATCGCTTTGAGATCGCCTACTTTGCCGGACATCCCGAACACCCCTTCCGTAATGACCAGGATGCCGCCGCCCGTCTCTTCTGCCTGCCTGGTCGCCCGTACCAGGTTTTTTTCCAGGCTCTCCATGTCGTTGTGGTTGAATTTATAGTATTTGCCCATCTTGGCCTTGTGCAGCCGTATCCCGTCGATGAGACAGGCATGCGCCTCCGCATCATAGACGATCACGTCACGGTGATCGCAGATGCTTTCGATGACGGACATGACTCCCTGGTATCCGTAGTTGAGCAGGAAGGCATCTTTTTTACCTACGAAGGCGGCCAGCTCTTTCTCGAATGTCTCGTGGAGCTGTGAATTGCCGGACATCATCCGGGCGCCCATGGGATAGGCGAGGCCCCAGTCGGCGGCTGCCCGGGCATCTGTTTCTCTGACTTCGGGGTGATTGGCGAGCCCCAGGTAATTGTTGAGGCTCCAGTTCAGCACATCGTGTCCCATGAATTTCATTTTCGGGCCGAGTTCGCCCTCCAGCATGGGAAACGAAAAATAATGATGGCTGTTCAGCATTTTAGCCGGGGCCCCGA
>JBEBSO010000087.1:0-10037 GCA_040394275.1 Telluribacter sp. | reverse complement strand
GGCCCGTTGAATTTCCTGTCGAAATTTTCCGGCTCGTATCCCGAAAAATTCACCGGTACGTCGTTGATGACCGACATCGGTGTAATCAGTCCCCGGTCAAAGGCTGTCGCATACAACAGGGGCTTCAGGGTGCTTCCCGGCGACCGTACCGCCCGGATCCCGTCTACCTGTCCGCCGTCAAAAGGATCATTAAAATCCGCAGAGCCCACGTAGGCAACCACCTCCATGGATTCGTTGTCGACCACCAGGACGGCCGCATTGTGAATGCGCATAGATTTCAGGCGCTCCGCATAGCTCCTGACCAGGCCCTCCACGGTATGCTGCTTCTGCCTGACCAGGGTCGTGCGCACGACCGGAGCGTTCTGCCCTTCCTTCCGGAGACGCAGCGACAGGTGGGGGGCTTCCTTCCGGAGATCCCGCCTGAAAATATCCATCGGCTCGGCCAGCGCATCCCGTATCGTCCGGTTGTCGAAAAGCCTGCTGTCTCTCATCCGGAGCAGCCATTTATTGCGTTCCCGCAGCAGGTCTTCGTTTTTCTGGCCCGGGCGAAGCGACGAAGGCCGGTTGGGGACCACCGTCAGGGCGGCGATCTCCGCCAGGCTCAGCAGCGCCGGAGGTTTCCCGAAGTAGCTCGCCGAAGCCGCTTTGATCCCCTCGATGTTGCCTCCGTAAGGCACGAGGTTCAGGTACATGCAGAGGATCTCCGACTTGGAATAATGCAGCTCCAGCTGGACCGCCCGCAACATTTCAATCGCCTTGTTGGCGTAGGTCCGCCCGGCGGGCCTCAGCAGCCGCACTACCTGCATGGTGATGGTAGAGGCGCCCGAAGTTCTCCGGCCGGTCAGCAGGTTCCTGAATAAGGCCCGGCCCGCCGAAAAAGGATTGATGCCCGGATGGACATAGAAATACCTGTCCTCCTTAAACAGGAGCGCCTGCCGGAGCAGCGGCGTGATTTCCTCCGCTTCCGCATACAGCCGCCACTTGTCGTCCGGACTCAGGAAAGCATGCAGCATCTCCCCGTTCCTGTCCAGGACCTCGGTAGAATAGCTGATGTCGGGACGGAACGGGAAAAGCAGGTCCAGGCCGGCTCCAACCGCCAGCAACACCGCAAGCGTCCGCGCAAACCTGCTCCGCTTTACCTTATTCCACAAGCGCTCCGGAAACTTCATTTCAACCGAATTCTCCCTTAAAGATCCTTTATTCCTATTATTGTAAACAAAATCTGCCCGGCAGCCGGCTGCTGTAAGGGGAAGATTACCAAAACAACGTCTAATTAAAAAAATATTTGACAATCCATTATGACATTTCCCCAGCTTAATCCTCAATTAATCAGTAAATCGCCGGAAATACTGCCGGAATATGAAAATCTAAAATCACTACCCGAAAAAGTCATACAGTTCGGCACAGGCGTTCTGCTTCGCGGCCTTCCGGACTATTTCATAGATAAAGCAAACCGCCAGGGTATTTTTAACGGGCGCATCGTCGTCGTAAAGTCTACCGGCAAGGGTGACGTCGATGCATTTGCCGACCAGCAAAACCTGTTTACTCACTGCATCAGGGGGCTTGAAAAAGGTCAGCCCGTCGAGGAAACCTTCGTCAACTCCGCGATCAGCCGAACCTTGTCCGCGAAAGAGAACTGGGAGGAAATACTCGCTGCCGCCGAAAACCCGGCCCTGTCGGTCATCATTTCGAACACCACGGAAGTCGGTATACAATATGTAGAGGATGACCTGGAAGCCGCCCCCCCTGCTTCTTTTCCCGGCAAGCTTACTGCCTTCCTTTACCGGCGTTTTACTGCTTCCAAAGGCGGACCGGGCACAGGGCTCGTGATCATCCCGACCGAGCTTATCCCGGGTAACGGCGACAAGCTCAGGGAGATCGTCCTGAAACATGCAGATGACCATGCGCTGGACGACGACTTTACCCGGTGGCTGCACAACGAAAATAATTTCTGCAACTCCCTCGTCGACCGGATCGTACCCGGCAAGCCGGACCAGGAAACGCTCGACCGCCTGACCGATGACCTTGGCTATACCGACCAGCTGATCATCATGTCGGAGGTATACCGCCTCTGGGCTATCGAAGGCGACGAGAAAGTAAAATCCGCGCTGTCCTTTGCAGGCGCCGACAAAGGAGTCGTCATCGGGCCCGATATTGACATCTACCGGGAGCTGAAGCTCCGGCTGCTCAATGGCACCCATACCCTTTGCGTAGGCTACTGCTACCTGGCCGGGCTGGATACAGTACGCGAAAGCATGGACTACGCGCCCACCGGCACGTTTATTTCCGGGCTTATGCTGGAAGAGCTGGCCCCCGCCATCCCCTACCCGGTTGCCCTCAGTACCGCACGTGAATTCGGTGCGGAGGTGCTGGACCGCTTCCGCAATCCCTTTATCAGGCACAACCTGATCGACATCACCGTACAGTATACCGCAAAAATGAAAATGCGGAACATTCCGACACTGCTTCACCACTACGGGAAAGGCGGCAGCACCCCCGAGCGGTTTGCCACGGGGTTCGCCGCCTTTCTCCGCTTTATGAAGCCGGAAACGGAAAAGGACGGGCAATACTTCGGAGAGCGGAACGGCACCCCTTACCCCATCCGGTGTGACTCCGCGGCCTACTTCCACCAAAAATGGGTACAGGCCGGCCACAATACCGATGCGCTGGTAAAAGAGGTACTGTCCGACCGGGACCTGTGGGGTCATGACCTCAGCGGCCTCCCCGGGTTTGAAGCCGCGGTAGCCCGGTCACTGAAAAGCTACTTCTGAAAAACAGGAAAGCCCCGGAAATGCTGAGATTTTCCGGGGCTTTTTCTTGAAGATCCTCCTGGTCACAGGGCAGCCTGTTCAGGCATGTACGGCCTCATGTGCCTTCAGGTAGCTGATCAGGTTGCTGATGGTGGTGATTTTGCTGTAATCCGCATCCGGTATCATAATGCTGAACTCCTGCTCCAGCTGCATCATCAGATCGACGGTGTCAAGGCTGTCGAATCCCAGGTCTTTGATGAAATGTGCGTCATCGGTAATGGCATTTTCTGACACCCCAAAGTTTTTCAAGATATTTACAATACGTTCTTTCATGGGCTACTGATTTTAATGTGATGATGTCAAAGTTTTCAATTGAACGGTCCCATATAGGTCTAAACGAAAAACAGGAAACGATAGTGCCCTGAATAATACAAAAAACAGGAATTTAATTAAATATATACAATCGTCTATTAACCAGCTATTTATATTAAAATGACATAAAAATATCCAGAAAAAAATATGCATTTATTATAAATGACAACATAAACGCAAAAGAATATCCGCCCGGGAGCCCGCTGCGGCTGAACTGCCTGCCTCCACGGCTTATTCAAAGTCTCCGAGGGTCTTCAGCATCTCCCGGAACTCGCCGTTTGCTTCTGCTTCCCTCACCTCTCTCAGCACCTTTACCACTTCAGGCTTTTCATAAAAAAGCGCCATGGCCTGGTAGGCGCCGAAACGAACCCGGAAAGAGGGCGCGTTCCGGAGGTAAAATTCCAGGAGCTGCAGCCCTTTTTGCTGTTCGGCCTTCCCGGTGCCCAGCAGGTATTTCCCGAAAGTCTGGACAAAATTATACTGGCCGGCCGCTTTCATCCGTCCCAGCCTCTCTGCAAACCACCCGTAACGTCCGCCTTTTCCGGCCGTGGCATAATACATCCCGACGGCATCCAGTATGGCGGCATCCGGTGCGCTGCGAAACCGCTCCGCTACCTTCGGCGCATCGGCCGGGCCGGTCCTGAGATAGGCTTCCAATGCTACAGATACGACAAAATACGACGGATCGTTGAGCATACCCTTCAAAAATTCCGCATATCCCTGTGCGGCCAACGTACCCAGCACCCATATCGCTTCCGCCCGGACGACGGGATCCGGGTCTGCTTTCGCCATTTGCCGCAGCTTTGTTTCCACGGTAGAAAGCCGGCCGCCCTTGTAGCCCGCAAAGAGCCCTGCAGCCTTTTGTCTTATCATCCGGAACGGGTCTTCCAAAGCCCGGATCACCAGGTCTGTCACCCTGTCCGAATCTATTTCCCCGGCCAGGCTGTCGAGCGCCGTCCACCGCAGCACCACATGATCTGCGTTCAGGTATTGCCTGATCCATTCGTCCGTGCGCTTTTGATGCCGGATTTCGGCAAGCAGGTCCGCCCCGGCATCGACAACTACCAGCTCCGGCTCCCCGTCGAGAGAAATGACAAATTCTTCTTCCGCCCGGCAGACCGTAATCCCGTGTACAGTTTTGCCCGAACCTGTCCATACTCCGACCTGCACGGGCAAACGGAACACGGATGAAGCCAGGGTATCCTGGACCTGTCTTATCGTAAGCCTGAGCCGTCTCCGCTCCGGGTCTGCATGCTGGCTGACCTCCAGCACCGGGTGGCCGGCCCGCAGGAACCATTGGTCAAAAAACCATTTCAGGTCCCGCCCGGTCGTCTCTTCGAATACCAGCCGCAGGTGGTGAATTTCCGTCGCCTTGAAGCGGTACCGTGACAGGTACACCCGGAGCGACGCAAAAAATGCCTCGTCGCCCACATATTTCCGCAGCATGTGCAGGACCCGCCCCCCTTTGGCATAGGAGTGATTGTCGAACATATCCCTGGCGGTCCCGTAACGGTACCGGATGAGCGGCACCTGCTTCCGGGCCGCTTCCTCCAGGTATGACGTCAGCTCCAGGTAGTTCAGGTAATCTGCCTCCGCCTTTCCCTGGTGGTGTTCGGCCCAGAGGTACTCCGCATAGTTGGCAAATGACTCATTGAGCGGCAGCTGCCCCCACTCTTCGCAGGTGACCAGGTTGCCAAACCACTGATGGGCAATCTCGTGCGCAATGATCCCGTCCGAATTCCCGTCCAGGAGCGAAATGCTGTCCTGCTGTATCCCCTCCCCGTGCACCGTGGCGGACGTGTTTTCCATTGCGCCGGCCACAAAATCCCGGACGGCGATCTGCGCGTACTTTTCCCACGGGTAGGGAACGCCGAAAATTCCGGCAAAAAAATCGATCATCAGGGGAGTTCTTCCGAAGATTGCACGGACGTGCGGCGCGTAGGCAGGCTCTACGTAATAGCTCAATTCGACCCCGCTCTTTGCCCGGTCCCTGACGACGGCAAACCGTCCCGCCGCGACCATCGAGAGATACGCCGGATGCGGGGCCGATTGCCGCCAGTGATCCGTCCGTTTGCCGTGCCCAGCCGGGAAAGATTCCACCAGTAGCCCGTTGGACAATGTCTGAAAATCATTGTCTACCGTCAGGAATATGTCCTGTGTAAATTTCTCGTTGGGGGTATCCAGGGTCGGGAACCACCGGGATGACGACTCCGGCTCCCCGTGCGTCCAGAGCTGCACGGGCTGGTCGGGATCCTTTCCCGAAGGGTTAATAAAATAAAAGCCTTTTTCTGCGCGGAGCGGCGGATCATCATTTCCGGTCGAATAATCTATCAGCACAGCGAGGGTATCCTGTGCGGCCAGGCTCCTGCCCGGCCGGATACGCAATGTCCGGCGATCATAGCTGTAGTCCAGCTTCCGGTCACGGGGCCACGCCGCCGGGGAAGCCCCGCCCGCCTTTCCTTCCAGCGCATAAACTCCTTTGATCTCGAGCCCCCTGGCATCCAGCTCAAGTAGGGTTTGCGGATAAAAATACGGGCGCAGCAGCAGCAGGGCGGTACCGGAAAGCGATTGCTTTTCGAAGCTTACCCCGAGGTCCAGGCGGGTGTGAATCAGGTCAAACTTCCTCTCCCTGCTCTCCCGGCGCGGTTCGGGGGAGGATATGTTTCCCGGGGAGCCTGCCTCCGGAGACTGTGCGCTTACCTGGCCTTCCTGCAGGCACAAAATCGCCAGCAGGAAGGCCAGGATTCTTATGACGGGGGTACGCCTGCGTCCGGCAGGCTCAGGATAAAGGTTCATAGGCAGATCGGGAGGCCCTGACAGCCGGAACGGCGGAGACCAGCACCGTAATACATATGATGATCACAACGGTCACTGCAACGTCCTCCCAGATGATCCTGACAGGATAGGCGTCAACCAGCGCGCTGCCAATACCCATGGAAACGATTCCATAACGTTCCTGGAGCCAGCAGGCTGCAATACCGGCCACAAGCCCCGTCACCGCACCTGTCAGCGAAACAATAATTCCTTCCGCCAGGAAGATATTCCTGACCAGCCGCCGGCTGGCGCCCATGGCAAACAGGATGGAAATATCCCTCTTCTTTTCAATCGCCAGCATGCTCAGCGAAAAAAAGATATTGATGCCGGCCACCAGGATAATAAGCGTAATGGTGACCGTTACAAATAGCTTTTCGATGCGGATGGCCCGGAGCAGATCCGCATTCATTTCGTCCTGGTTCAGCACCCTGAACGCATCGCCCAGCAGCTGTTTCAGAGATTTCTGGACCCGGGCGAGCGCCGTGGCATCCTGCAGCTGGATTTCGAGCGAGCTGCGCTCATTGCCTGCATCCATCAGCCCGACCGCCGCCTCCAGCGGCACGATCACAAAGTCATCGTAACGGCTTTCCACAAAAAAAGTCGCGGAGGGCCGTACGTACACCTGGTTGAACGCATCCGGCGAGGACAGGTTCAGGGTCCTGCGGCCTGACTTGGGGTACCAGAGCTCCAGGGGCGTGATCGCCTCGTTGACGGACACCAGCAAAGCCTGCCTTACCCCGTTGGACACCAACGCAAACTGCGTCCCTCCGGGTCCTCTCAAAAGCATTTTTCCCTGGATGATGGCCGTATCCAGCTGGCCCCGCAGCTCAAAAGTACTGTCCACGCCCTTAAGCCTCACCACGGTCGACTGGTCATAGTAGCCGGCCAGGGCATTGTCCTCCAGCACCTGGGTCACATACCGGATGCCTTTTACCTCCCGGACTGCATGGATCAGGGAGTCCGAAACCGGGAACCGCCTCCCCTCTTTCGGAAGTACCGTGATTTCGGCATCAAAGGTTTTGAAAATCGTCCTGTTCAGCTCTTCCATGCCATTGAAAACTGACAATACAATCACCATCGCCATGGTCCCCACGCCCACTCCGAGCATGGCGATCCGGGCGATGATGCTTATAAAGCTCCGCTTGTTTTTCGAGCGGAAATACCTGTATGCTATCCTGAAAGGTAGGTTCATCATGAACAGGCCGGGGTTCAGGTGGTAGGTTGGGCGGGCTGTCCGCCTTTCATCTGGGCTTCCACCACGGCGATGGCCACCATGTTGACGATTTCACGAACGGAGCTGCCCAGCTGGAGCACATGCACCGGCTTTTTCAATCCCAGGAGGATAGGCCCGATCGTCTCCAGGTGCGCTACTTCTTTCAGCAGGTTGTAGGCGATGTTGCTCGCCGACAGGTTGGGAAAAATAATCACGTTGGCGCCGCCGTCGATCAGGTCGCTGAACGGATGATTCTTCTTCAGCAGCTCGTGATCAAAAGCCAGGTGCGCCTGCATCTCGCCGTCTACGATCATGTCCCTGTTCCGGCTCTTCAGCCTGGCAACCGCCTTGCTCATTTTCTCCGCATCCGCGGCCTTCGCGCTTCCGAAATTGGAGTAGGTAACCAGGGCGATCCTCGGCTTGATGTTAAACCGCTCCACGGCCTTCGCGGTCAGCTCGGTGATTTCGACAAGCTCATCGACCGTCGGGTCAAAATTTACGGTGGTGTCGGAGAAGAACACGGGGCCCCTCGCCGTATACAGGATGTACATCCCGGCCACCTTGTCTACACCGTCCGCCTTCCCGATGATCTGCAGCGCCGGGCGTATGGTATCGGGATAATTGCGCGTAAGCCCGGAGATCAGGGCGTCCGCATCGCCGTTCTGCACCATCATGCTGCCGAAGTAGGCGCGGTAATACATGTTCCTTCTGGCTTCCGCCGGGTTGAGTCCTTTTCTTTTCCGCTTCTCATAGAGAAGCTCCGCATAGCGCCCGATCGTATCCTGCTGCTCGGGCGAGAACGGGTCGATGACCTGCACGTCTCCCATATCCAGCAGGTTGCTCCGGATCAGGCCGGTGATCGTCTCCCGGTTGCCCAGCAAAATGGGATGGGCGATTCCTTCCTCCTTCACCTGCTGAGCCGCTTTCAATACCTGGATATTCTCGGCATCGGCAAACACCACCCGCTTCGGATCGGTCCTGGCTTTGTTGATCACGACGCGTGACAGGCTTTCGTTCCTGCCCTGGCGGCCGGCGAGCTCCTGCTCATAGGCCTCCCAGTCGGTAATGATGTTGCGGGCCACACCCGTAGCTATCGCCGCACGCGCCACTGCGGGCGCCACCGTCGTCAGCAGCCTGGGATCCACCGGCTTCGGGATGATATATTCCCTGCCGAAGGTGATGTTTTCCTCCCCGTAGGCCAGGTTGACAATATCGGGCACGGGCTTCTTGGTGAGCTCCGCCAGCGACCGCACGGCGGCCAGCTTCATTTCCTCGTTGATCTCGGTAGCCCGCACGTCCAGCGCACCGCGTAAAATATACGGGAAGCCGAGCACGTTGTTGACCTGGTTGGGATAATCCGAACGGCCGGTAGCCATAATCACGTCCGGGCGGGCCTCGACAGCATCCCGGTAGGGAATCTCGGGATCCGGGTTGGCCATTGCAAACACGATCGGGCGATCCGCCATGGCGCGTACCATATCCTGGGAAACAATGTTGGCGATGGACAGGCCGAGGAAAACATCCGCCCCCCGGAGCGCATGCTCCAGCGAATCATAACGGGCTTCTGTCGCAAACTGCTTCTTCATTTCGTCCAGGTCCGTCCTGCCGTGATGGATATGTCCCTTGCTGTCGAACATCGCGATATTGTCCGGGCTGACCCCCAGCGAAATGTACAGCTTGGTGCACGAAACGGCCGAAGCTCCCCCGCCGGACACGACGACCCTGACCTCCCCGATGTCTTTTCCGACCAGCTCCAGCGCGTTGAGAAGCGCCGCGCTGCTTATGATCGCGGTCCCGTGCTGGTCGTCGTGCATCACCGGGATCGACAGCTCTTCCTTCAGGCGCCGCTCTATTTCGAAGCACCCCGGCGCCTTGATGTCTTCCAGGTTCACTCCCCCGAAGGTCGGCTCGAGTATTTTCACCGTCCGGACGAATTCGTCCACATCCCTGGTGTTGAGTTCTATATCGAAAACATCGATATCGGCGTAGATTTTAAAGAGCAATCCCTTCCCTTCCATCACGGGCTTGGAGGCCTCGGGACCGATGTCGCCAAGTCCCAGCACAGCCGTTCCGTTGCTGATCACGGCAACCAGGTTGCCCTTGGCCGTATAGCGGTAAACATTCTCCGTGTTTTCAGCAATTTCCAGGCAGGGCTCCGCCACTCCGGGAGAATACGCAAGCGACAGGTCTCTCTGCGTATTGGTTTCTTTGGTAGGAATGACCTGGATTTTGCCGGGCCTTCCTTTCGCATGATAATGAAGTGCGTCTTCTTTACGAATTTTGTTGTTCATACATATCAGACTAAAAATACGCTGCTAAAATACGAACAATAATATCAACAAATCCCCTGCAACTTATATAAAGTCAGGAAAAAGTTGAACAATTTCAGTATGTTTTTGGAAGAAATTTACTTCACCTGCACCACGTTCGTCAGCGGCACTTCCTTTCTTTTCCGGACCCTGGACGCCCTTTTCTTCAGCAGGTAGGCCACGCCCATGTACAGCGCGAACATACCGATGTAGATGTAGATCGATACGGTGTTGGAAATGGAACCGTGGTAGGCAAAAAACAAAGCGATATTGAGGATGGTACCCAGCCAGAGCACCAGCGAAGCCTGGAAATGATTGAGCCCGTTGTCGATCAGGAGATGGTGCATGTGGTTCCGGTCGGCCACGAAGGGAGAGCCTCCCCTGACCAGTCGGACGATAAATACGCGGAGCGTGTCAAATATCGGGACAATCAGGATCACCAGCAGGACGATAGGGGCGTTGACAAAGGCATCCTGGTGATGCCTCGTACCTACATTGAGCCGTAAAAACTGCACGCAAAACAGGGACAGCAGGAAGCCGACCACCAGCGAGCCGGTGTCTCCCATAAAAATCTTGCTG
>JBEBSO010000086.1:0-10130 GCA_040394275.1 Telluribacter sp. | reverse complement strand
GGACGACATATAGTTCCCGACGTCGATACCCGAGGTCGCTCCCACCGTATTGGCGTTCAGAGGTACGCCGTTCAGCACGATCAGCGGCTGGGTCTCGTTGTTGATGTTCCCGTCTTTCCCTTTCATGATCCCTTTCAGCGAAGAGGCGCCCCGGATGTTGAACATCACCGACGCCGTCGGAGACGAGGTAAGGCTGTTCATCTGAACCCCGGTAACCTTCCCTTCCAGCGATCTCAGCACGTTAGAGGTTCCCCCGGTTTCCATATCGGAGGCATTTACAGAAGAAATACTGTACCCCAGCGCCCTTTTTTCCTTCTTCATTCCCAATGCGGTCACCACCGCTTCCTGCAGCGTCTCGACGCTTTCGTCCAGGGTGACATCGACAATGCTTCTTCCGCCCACGGCCACCTCCCGGGTGACGAAGCCGATGTAGGAAAATACCAGTATATCCTCATTCCCGGACACTTCCAGCGTATAATAGCCGCTCGCATTGGTCGTGGTTCCAACCGGGGAGCCTTTCACCACAATATTTACACCGGGCAGAGCAGCGCCGTCGACAGCCGACTTCACGGTACCGGTTACGGTACGTGCCGCTGCAGAAATGTCGCTGAGGTGATCGGACGCAGCGGCCTTCACCGGCCGGGTCCCAACGTTGCTCCCGTAGGCGGCTGTAATACAACCTGCCCAGGCGAACCAGAGGCAACAGAGAAAGAGCAGTTTCTTTCTGTCGGTTGAAGTAAAGATTTTCATAAAACTGATTGGGTTTGAAATGTGATAGATAAAACTATTTCCTGCACGATTATGAATTTCAGTCAGATTTGAATACGCGTTTTGTCAATAAAGGACCATTCATCTGCGGATCTTCCCTGCCTGATCCGGCAGGTAATGATCTTACTGGGAGCGCCTTCCTGTCGGGGCAGCGGGTCTTCCGGCAGCCGGTTGTTTGCTGTTATGCTGACGCTGGCGGTTCATGTCTGTTGCGGAACAATTCTACCTAATTACAACAGTTGCACCCGATCGTACTATCCATGCGGGATGATTTTTTTTATTGGAAAAGGAATATCCCCGGATTTTGACGGCAATGGTGTTTGTTTAATAAATTGCTGATAAACAGTTGTTTATGAATATGTAATGAAGTTTGATCATCATTTCTTAAAATCTGCATAAAAAGCGGGCCCTGTACTTTGTACAGGCTTAACGCAGGCGAAATGATTTCTTAACCCGGCCTGCGGCGGCAGTTTCCGGCCTGCCGGCCCGCACCGGAGGCGGCATCCATATACGTTGTTGTGCCGGACGGTCCGGGGGTATAGGCGGATTCCCATTTTTTTTATTGTTAATTTGCGGGCGGAGGTTGACTCCTTCACCGGGCCTGCCGGCGCCGGTATCCTGACCACAGAAAATTCAGATGTATGACGAAGCTTTGGAGGCTGATTTTTATTTTTTGCCAGGGTTGGACGGTGGGTGTCCTGCCGGCACAGACCGCGGACTTTTCGGCCGTGCCCGGTGTGGTGATTTGCCATAGCCCGGCTTCTTCCGGTCAATACATCGGTTCGCCGAGTATTGCGGTGCTGCCAAACGGGGACTACGTGGCTTCTCACGATTTTTTCGGGCCGAAGTCTACGGAGCACACCAGCGCCGTATCCCGCGTTTTCAGGTCGTCCGATAAGGGAAAGAGCTGGTTCCAGGTCAGCGAGATCGACGGGCAGTTCTGGTCGAAGCTTTTCGTTCACGGCGGCATGCTTTACCTGTTCGGAACCAACCGGCACCATGGCCACACGATCATCAGGAAGTCGGCAGACGGGGGCTTCAACTGGTCCGCCCCGGTAGATGCGCAAAACGGCCTGCTGAAAGAAGGGGAGTACCACTGCGCGCCGATGCCGGTCCTGGTGCACAACGGGCGGCTGTGGAGAACCATGGAAGACGCGGCAGGTCCTCCCCGGCAATGGGGAAAAAGATACAGCGCCTTCATGATGTCGATACCCCTGGAGGCGGACCCGATGATCGCCTCCAACTGGGTTTCTTCAAATATCGTCCGCTATGATTCCACGCTGCTCGGGGGGAATTTTACCGGTTGGCTGGAGGGCAACGCGGTGGTGGGGCCCGATGGGTCGCTCCGGGACATCCTCAGGGTGGACGACAAGACCACGCTGGAGGAAAAGGCGGCTTTTGTACGGATCAGCGCCGACGGGAAGACCGCCTCTTTCGACAGGGAATCGGGTTTTGCGCCGTTTCCCGGAGGAAGCAAGAAATTCGTCATCAGGTATGACGGGACGTCCGGGCGCTACTGGACGTTGGCCAATTATATCCCGGAAGACGTAAAGGCTGCCAACCCGGGGAAAAACCCTGCAGGCATACGGAACACGCAGGCGTTGCTGAGCTCGCCGGATCTGAAAACCTGGACCCTGCATCAGGTGCTTCTGCAGCACCCGGATGTGGTGAACCATGCCTTCCAGTACGTAGACTGGATGTTTGACGGCAAAGACATCCTGTTTGTATCACGTACGGCCTTCGACGACGGACTGGGGGGCGCGCACAGGGCCCACGACGCCAACTTCATGACTTTTCACCGGATCAAAAACTTCAGGAAGCAGCAATAGGCTTCCCGGTCAGGACAAGCTGCCGGGAAGCTTGCAGGAAGATCTCCGGATCACCAGCCTGGACTGCAGCACTTTGGTTTCAAAGGCCGCCGGCGGTTTTTTGCTTTCGATGAGGGACAGCAGCAGCTCGGCGGAGCAGTGGCCCATCTCTTTGGTCGGCTGGACTACCGTGCTCAGCGGCGGGTCCAGCAGCGCCGACACCGGCAGATCGCTGAAGCCGATCAGGGCGATGTCGTCCGGCATGCGGTATCCCAGCTGTTTAAGCGCCAGGTGTACGCCGATGGCGATCCGGTCGCTGGCCGCGAAAATAGCATCCGGTCTTTCCCGCAGGGCCATGAGCTGGTAAGCCCGGTCAGCTCCTTCTTCCTGGTTGTACTCGCAGGTGACGACCCATTCTTCCCGGAACGGGATGTCGTATTTTGCCAGCACGTCCCGGTATCCCCGCAGGCGGTGCCTGCTGATGGACAGGTTCAACGGGCCGCTGATGTGGGCAATTTTCCGGCAGCCCTGGCTAACCAGGTGCTCGGTGGCTTCGAATGCCCCTTTATAGTCGTCTACCTGCACTTTATGGGTCTGGATTTCTTCGATGAAGCGGTCGAAAAGGACAATGGGGATGCCGTTGTCCTGGAGCGCCTTTAAATGTTCGAAATCCGCCGAGTGGCTGGCGATCGAGATGATCAGGCCGTCGGCATGGCGCGCAGAGATGTGGCGGGCATCCATCCGCTCCCTTTCGTAGGAATCGTGGCTTTGGTAGATCATGACATGATAGCCCCTGCTGTAGGCCACCTCTTCGATGCCGCCAATCACCGAAGAGAAAAATGGGTTGGCAATATCCGGGACGATCACCCCTATGGTGTTGGACTTGTTTCCCACCAGGCTGAGGGCGATGGGATTGGGAAAATAGCTGAGCTCCCTGGCCAGCTCCAGCACCCGCTGCTTGGTTTCCTCACCGATTTCGCCGCTGTCGCGGAGCGCCCTGGATACCGTCGATTTGGAGACACCCAGCATGCGCGCCATCTCTTTGATGGTGATGGATCTTTTTCCCATGCAGATATAAAAAAAGTGCAAATATAATTCGCCGGGATGACCGGGAACCTTCCCATTAAAATTCTAAATATAGGAGAAATATCAAAAATTTACGAAACAACGCGCCATTTCGGGAACGATTCCGGGAACGGTTGCGTAAATTTATTGCTCTTTTTGAAGATATTTTTTTGTATATCAACGACTTCCTGGTTATAATCGGAAGGAATAAGCCACAGCTTGTTATCCTTAGAAAAAGGTCAGTCTTTATTTCTTTCTATATCTGAAAATCACAGGAGTAATCATGGGAAATGCGTATGCAGTCGTTGCTTTGTCTCCCCGCAGGGTTAGGGTTTCCCAGCTGGAAACTTTGTTTGGTAAGGTGGTCCGTGACGGAGACTATACAGCCTTTCGCGAACTGTTTACCCGCAATTACTGCAGTTTATGCACTTATGCCATGCGGGTGGTGAAGGTGCGGGAGATCGCGGAGGAAGTGGTATCGGACGTATTTGTGAAGCTGTGGAAAAACCGGGAGCAGATAGAGGTGCATACCTCCTTCGAAGCTTATATATACAGGGCGGTCCGCAACCAGGCCCTGGACTACCTCAAGCTGAAGGCCTACCGCCTGCCGGAGCGTGACCCGCTGGAGGTGCTGCAATGGAGCCTGGTGCATGCCGATCACTTTACGCCCCTGGAGGAATACGCGTTCCATGAGCTTTTCGAGGAGGTGCAGCGCCACATCAATTCGCTTCCAAGGCAATGCCAGGCCATTTTCCGGCTGAGCCGCGAAGAAGGACTGCGCTACCGTGAAATCGCCGACCGGCTCCAGATATCGATTAAAACAGTCGAAACACAGATGGGAAGAGCGCTCAAAGTTTTGCGCGAACGTATATCCAATGATCGGCTGGTAGCTTAATTTTACTATTTTTGCAGAAGATTGTAAAGGCACTACCGGTGTAGTCAGTGTGCGGCGATCGTGTGTATTCTATGTTTTATTCTTTATTGTATGAAATCCTATGCCACTTGAGCAAACGTGGAGATGGTTTGGACCGAACGACCCGGTCTCGCTGTCTGATGTAAAGCAAGCCGGGGCGACCGGTATTGTATCTGCCCTTCACCATCTGCCCAACGGGACGGTATGGAGCCAGGAGGAGATTAAGAAGCGCAAAGCGGTGATTGAAGCCGCGGGGCTTACCTGGTCTGTGGTGGAAAGCATCCCTGTGCACGAAGAGATAAAGACCCGTTCCGGCCGTTACCAGGAGCATATCGCCAGTTATAAGGAGTCCATATATAACCTCGGTCAGTGCGGCATCGATACCGTGTGTTATAACTTTATGCCGGTGCTCGACTGGACGCGGACGGACCTGGATGCGCCGATGCACGACGGTTCGACCGGTCTTCGTTTTGACGCCACCGAATTCAGCGCGTTTGACCTGTATTTGCTCAAGCGCAGAGGTGCGGACGAAGCTTACACGGACGCACAGAAAAGTGCAGCCAGAAAATGGCTGGACAGTGCTTCTCAGGAGCAGGTGAACAAGTTGATCCGCAATGTGATTGCAGGACTTCCCGGGTCTGAAGAGAGCTTCACGATTGAGGAGTTTGCGAATGTGCTGGACACCTATAAAAATGTAAACGACGCTGTGCTGCGCAACAACCTGTACCAGTTTGTGCAGGAAATCGCACCGGTGGCACAGGAGGCGGGTATGCGTCTTTCCATTCACCCGGATGATCCGCCTTACCCGATCCTGGGTCTGCCCAGGGTTGTCAGCACCGAAGCGGATGCCAAAGCGCTGATTGCAGCCAGTGAGCTCGAGGCCAACGGGATCTGCTTCTGTACCGGATCGTACGGGGTTCGTCCGGACAATGACCTTGCCGGTATGGTACAGCGTTTGGGTGACAGAATCCACTTCGTTCACCTGAGAGCAACGAAACGTGAGGAAGACGGTAGTTTCTATGAAGCCGACCACCTCGACGGGGATGTAGATATGTTTTCGGTGATGAAAAACCTGGTCACTGAACAGCAGAGACGTATAAAAGAAGGACGCAAGGATCTCAGGATGCCTTTCCGCCCCGACCACGGACACCGCATGCTGGACGACCTGAACTCCGGGAAGCGAACCAATCCGGGATATACGGCCATTGGCCGCCTGCGGGGGCTGGCCGAGCTGCGCGGGCTTGAATATGCGATCGAAAGGGAAATGGGGCTTCTTCGTTGAGGCAAACCATTTTTAAGAATAAAATCCCGGGGCTGCCTGAGAAGGCAGCCTTTTGCTTGTAACAGAAGAAAATTTTGTTTTTTGTAATGTGAAGGGCTTTGTAAGAGAATTTTCTTTATAGGTGTATTCGATAGTGCCGTGTTGGCCGTATTTGGTGTCGGTTTTTGAAATATTATTTGGTTGTGTATGGCGGTCCCGGAGGGCACTTACGCCGGGGTTTGATCGTGATATGCTCACAATTTCAGTAACCCGCCGACAGCTTCCTCTACCTTCTCAAAGCCGAAAGCGCTGAACTCCCGGTTCATGCGTTCCTGTACCTGGTCCAGCTGAAGGTTTCCGATGCTTCCCTCGTGGGTATGGTGTAGTTGTCGTGAGGCGGTATAGGTCTGGTCTTCGATTTCCTTTCCTACCTGCTTATAGGCATCCCGGAAGGGCACCCCTTGCATCACCAGTTCATTGACCCGCTCGACGCTGAAAAGAAGATCGTATTTGCTGTCCCGGAGAAGGTCGGCTTTTACCTGCATATGTTCGAGCATGTAGGAGGTGACATCCAGGCAGTCCAGCATCTCGTCGAATGCGGGCATCATGATTTCTTTCAGCAATTGCATGTCCCGGTGATAGCCGGAAGGGAGATTGCTGAGCACGAGGGTGACTTCGAGCGGAAGAGCTTTGATACGGTTGGTTTTGGCCCGGAGTAACTCGGCTACATCCGGGTTTTTTTTATGGGGCATGATGCTGCTCCCGGTGGTCAGCGCGTCCGGGAGGACGATGAATCCGAAATTCTGGCTGTTGTACAAACACACGTCCATTGCCAGTCTCGAGATGGTGGCTGCCACCGACGAAAGCGCGGAAAGCGCGGCTTGTTCTGTCCGGCCGCGGCTCATCTGCGCGTAAACGACATTGTGGTGGAGGCCTTCGAAGCCCAGTAACTGTGTCGTCAGGGCGCGGTTAAGCGGAAACGATGAACCGTAGCCTGCGCCGGATCCCAGGGGATTGCGGTTGGCCAGCCGGTAAGCCGCCTGAAGCTGTACCATATCGTCAATCAGTGCTTCTGCATACGCACCAAACCAAAGGCCAAAAGAGGAGGGCATGGCGATCTGGAGATGGGTATAGCCGGGGAGCAGGTGGTTTTTATTGGTTTCCGCCTGGGCGATCAGTGTATCAAAGACCTTTTGTACGGCTACCGCTACCTGGTGTAAACGGTCACGGGTATAGAGCTTCAGATCCACAAGTACCTGGTCGTTTCTGGAACGGCCGCTATGGATTTTCTTGCCTGTGTCACCGAGTTTACGGGTAAGGAGCAGTTCTACCTGCGAATGAACGTCTTCGACGCCGTCTTCAATCACGAAGGTGCCTTGCCGGATTTGTTCGTAGATATGAAGCAGTTCGGCCCTCAGCGCATCGAGCTCCCCGGCAGTGAGCAGGCCTATGCTTTCAAGCATCATGGCATGGGCAAGGTTGCCCTGAATATCAAATGGGGCAAGATATAGATCCATTTCACGGTCGCGGCCGACGGTGAAATGCTCGATTTTTTCTGAGGTGACTGTATTTTCCTTTTGCCAGAGTTTCATGCTGTGAGGCTGTATGCTTTCGTTTTTCTCCGCGAATTTCGCCTTTATTTTTTACAAATGTGTTATATGTGATGAGGCAATTGGCGGAAACCCGGGTGACGCCTCCCGATTTTAAACGGTTGATAAAGTTGCTTTCTGCTGCTATAGTTCCGAAATTTGACAGGTCTGGCCGGTTAGCCGGCGGCGACTTTTACCCCTTTTTTGTACAGCACCCGTAAATTAACATGGTATATATCAACAGGAGGCCCCGGCGCAACCGCAAATCAGGTGCGATACGGGATATGGTACAGGAGCATCATCTTTCGGTCAGTGATTTCATTTACCCGATGTTCGTGGTGGAAGGCAGCGGCATCAGGAGCGAAGTGAAGTCCATGCCGGGTATTTTCAGGTATTCGCAGGATACCCTCCTGGAGGAGCTCAGGGAGGTGACGGACCTCGGCATCCGGGCGATCGACCTCTTCCCGAACTACCCGGAAGACAAAAAGGACAAGCTGGCCTCGGAAAGCTACCGCGAAGATACCTTTTACCTTCGTGCGCTCACGGCCGTAAAGGAGAGCTTTCCCGATCTCGCCCTGATGACGGATGTGGCGATGGATCCCTACAGCAGCGACGGGCACGACGGGTACGTTGAAAACGGCAAGGTCGTCAACGACTTCACGCTCGACATCCTGGGTAAGATGACAGTTGCCCAGGCCAGGGCCGGTGCAGACATCATCGGTCCCAGCGACATGATGGACGGCAGGGTCGGGTATCTCCGAGATCTGCTGGACGAACAGGGATTTACGGAGGTAAGCATCATGAGCTATACCGCCAAGTACGCCAGCGCCTTTTACGGGCCTTTCCGGGACGCGCTGGACTCGGCGCCTAAATTCGGAGACAAGAAAACCTACCAGATGAACCCTGCCAACCGGCGGGAGGCGCTGGTAGAAGCCGAGCTCGACTACCAGGAGGGAGCGGACTTTCTCATGGTCAAGCCGGCGCTGGCCTACCTTGACATCATCCGGCTGCTTCACGATCATTTTGATATCCCGGTGACGGCCTATAATGTCTCGGGAGAATATTCGATGATCAAGGCAGCGGGGAGGAACGGGTGGCTGGAGGCGGACCGGGTAATGATGGAAGTGCTGCTCAGCATGAAACGTGCCGGGGCCAGCTCCATCCTGACCTATTTCGCCAAGGAGGCGGCGTCCGTACTGAACGCAGGGTAGCCGCCTGCGGCTATTCCTTCTGTCCCTGTCCGCCGACTTTGTCGAGGGGTTTGCGGTCTTTCAGCTGTGCGGACCGGTACGCGACCGGCGTAAGCCCGGTGACCTTCTTGAACTGGTTGGAAAGATGCGCCGTGCTGGAATAGCCCAGCTTCCAGGCGATCTCGCTCACGCTGAGCTCGTCGTAGGTAAGCCATTCCTTTACCTTTTCGATGCGCTGGGCAATCAGGAATTGTTCGAGCGTCATGCCGGTTTCCTGGGAGAACAGGTGGCTGATGTACGAGTATTCATAGCCGGAGGTAGCTGCCAGGTAATCCGAAAAGTTCATGTGCGCGGGCTTTTTCCCCTTGAGGTGCTGTACTTCCTCGATAATCAGTTTTTTGATCGACTCGATCAGTGTCGTCCGTTTGTTGCCCAGCAGCTCGAACCCGTTGTCCTTTAGGGCGGCGTCCACTTCTTTCAGCTGTCCGGCATCCAGATCCTGGCTGATTTCCACCTCGCCCAGTTCGGCATGGAGCACCTCGAGCCCTGCCTTCTCCAGCTCTTCCCTGACGACCCTGATGCAGCGGTCGCATACCATATTTTTTATTTGAAGCTTCATTGGTATAAAGATTTAAATGCCTGATCGTCCGTTTTTAATTATCGATCGGTTGTGGAGCCGAAGGCGGCCTCATTATGGCCCGGTGTCTGCGGTCTGATGCGCATGGCCTCCGGCTCCGGGAAAAAGGTTACTCCATGATTTTGTACCGGATGCCGAGGTAGATCATCCTGCCGGTTACCGGTCCCCACGCCATTCCGCCGTCAAATCCCCTGCTGAACGGGCTGGAGGCGTTCATGACCGGATCCTTTTGCGTGAAATTGTTCAGGTTTTCGCCCCCGGCATACACGTCCCATTTGGGAAACGTGCGCGTGACCTGGGCATTTATGTTATAAAAGGAGGGCGCCTGCGTGGAGTAGGGAAAATGGTTTTGGTGATCGCCTTCATCGCCGTCGGCATACATGGCCGGTATTCTTTTTTTGCCGTTCCACTGCACGGTGAAATCAAACTTCCATTTGTCATAGGGCAGCGCGTATGCCGCATTGAACAGCACCCGGTCCCGGCTGGTCATCATGCGCTGGGTCAGGACGGGAATGCCGTCGGCGCCGGTCAGCGACTGCCTGACGTCGAACAGCCGGTAGGCCAGCTTCAGCTCGAAACGTCTGGCAGGGCTGACATTGAGCTCCGCCTGGGCAGAATTGGCAAATGCCCTGCCTTTCAGGTTGTAAAAATACAGGTAGCGGGGCGTTTCCATGTCGGCCACCAGCTGGTTGTCCAGGTCTGTTCTGAAAAAATCGGCGGTGAAATTTCCTTTTTGTCCGAAAAAATTAAAATCCTGGCTGAAGCTGATCCCGTAGTTCCAGGAAACTTCCGGGCGGATAGGCTCCCTGAATACGACCCGCCGGCTGCTCACCAGTTGCCCGTAGTTTTCGGCAAGAGGGTTGGGCGTCCGGAAGCCCCTGCCCGCGGAAGCCCGGAGG
>JBEBSO010000085.1:0-10292 GCA_040394275.1 Telluribacter sp. | reverse complement strand
TACCAGCGGCTGTCCGGTGGTAACCGCTCCAACAAACCGGTCCGCAGCCTTTCCTTCTTATCGGATCTGGTAGAGCTCCCCCGTCCCGATCCGGACAAATGAGCGCTACACTACTTCCGCGCTTTTGGCAAGCTCGACCAGGTCTTTGTCATTGACCTCCTTGATGGCGTCGGCCACGTCCAGGAAGCGCTTGTATAAATCGTCCAGGATCGGCTTGTCAAAAGTAAAACCGAGCAGCTCCAGGCGGTATTTCAGGGCATGCCGGCCGCTGCGCGCCGTCAGCACGATATCGGATTTATCCACTCCCACATCCTGGGGATTCAGGATTTCATAGTTCTGCGAATTCTTCAAATGGCCGTCCTGGTGGATTCCCGACGAATGCGCGAATGCATTCCGGCCGACGATCGCCTTGTTGGCCTGCACCGGCATGCGCATCATCCTGGACACCAGCTGGCTTGTGGGATAGATCAGAGGCGTATGGATGCCCGTATCCAGCCCGAGCTCCTTATGCACACGCAGCGCCATCACGACCTCTTCCAGCGAAGTATTGCCGGCCCGCTCCCCGATCCCGTTGATGGTGACCTCTACCTGGCGTGCGCCCTCCCGGATCCCTGACAACGCATTGGCGGTGGCCAGGCCCAGGTCATTGTGGCAATGGATGGAAATCGTCGCCTTATGCACGTTCTTGACGTTTTCGAAGATATACCTGATTTTTGCCCCGTATTCTTCGGGAAGGCAATACCCTGTCGTATCCGGGATATTCACCACCGTAGCGCCCGCCCCGATCACCGCTTCTACCAGCTGCGCAAGAAACACCAGGTCAGCCCGGCCTGCATCCTCGCAATAAAATTCCACGTCGTCTACCAGGCTCCTGGCAAATTTGGTGGCGTCTATCGCCCGCTCTATGATTTTCTCCCTTGTCGTATTGAATTTGTGCTGAATGTGTATGTCCGAAGAACCGATCCCGGTGTGTATCCTCTTTCTTTTGGCAAAGGCCAGCGCGTCGGCAGCAGCCTGTATGTCCGCCTGCACTGCCCTGGACAAGGCACATACCACCGGGTCCGAAACGGCTTTGGATATTTCAACCACCGACCTGAAATCGCCGGGACTGGATACAGGGAAACCTGCTTCAATCACATCAACACCGAGCTTTTCGAGCTGCCTGGCTACTATCACTTTCTCTTCTGTAGTCAGCTGACAACCCGGCACCTGCTCTCCGTCACGCAGGGTTGTATCGAAAATATAGACTCGTTGGCTCATCTGTTACTGTTTGTAATAAATTAAATACTCAATTACGAAATTACTAATTTTTAGTTAATAAAAAACCCTTTCTGATCGGGAGAAAGGGTCATCTATGGTATAGTCAGAACACTCACTTTCCACCGTCAAGGTGCGATGATAAGTCGCAGGAAAAGGCATAGTGATGTCTTTCTCATTTTATATACAGAATTTTATTTGGTACCACCTCTGGTACAAATGTAGCGGATGAATTTTAATTTCCAAGTATTTGTCCAAATTTTTGAAACTAAAATATAAGGCTGTCCCTCCGCCGGTCAGCCAGGAGCTTTTTTTTATCAACCGGTAATTTGGGCCCGGGGCTGCAGCCGGAATCTTCTTTTCCGGGGCCTCAGGAACCAAAATACAACATCCCGCCGTGCCCGGACAAAAAACACCGCGTATTGGAATTCACCCCCTGGCATCCCCCTCAACACGCTGCTAACATTACCCAAATCTTTCTTTTGTCCAAAAAAAGTGGGACAGCTCAGCCGTCCCACCCGATTGATTTCACTACACTTCAGCCGGCAGCGGCGGCGCCTCGCCGGCACCCTCTGCCTTCTCTCCCCTGACGTACATCCTGATCTTCTCGTTTACATAGTACATACAGGGTACGATCACCAGGGTAAGCACGGTAGAAAACGTCAGCCCGAAAATAATCGTCCAGGCAAGAATATTCCAGAAAACAGAGCTGGGTCCGCCCACGATGAGGTGCGGCTCCAGGTCCCGGAAAAGGCTCACAAAATCGACGGTGATACCAAAAGCGAGGGGTATCAGGCCCAGCACCGCTGCAGAGGCCGTCAGCAGCACAGGCGTCAGACGGATTGACCCGCCTTCGATGATGGCCTCGCGCATCGGGTAACCCCGGCCACGGAGTTCGTCAATAAACTCGATGAGCAGGATCCCGTTCTTCACCACAATACCAGCCAGGGCGATGATCCCCACACCCGACATGATCACGGAGAAATCTTTCCGGAAAATCACAAAGCCGAGCAGTACCCCGATCAGGGAAAGCAGGATGGTAAAGAAGATAATCAGCGGCTTCACAACAGAGTTGAACTGCGTGGCCAGGATCAGGTAAATCAGCAGGATCGCCGCCCCGAAAGCCGTACCCAGGAACGCCATGGACTCCGCCTGCTCTTCCTGCTCGCCGCCCATCTTGATCGTATACCCGTTGGGTACGTTGATATCCTTCATCAGCTCCTGGATCTCCGCAACGATTTCATTCGCATTGTAGCCCGGCACCACGTCAGAGCCCAGCGTAACGATCCTGCGCTGATCCTGGCGGTTGATCTGGCTGAAAGTAGTCGAGTAGTGAATATCCGCCACAGATGTGATCGGCACCTCGCGGAGCGCACCGCCCATATTCATGTCGCGGTATACGATATTCAGGCTCAGCAGGCGCCCGATCTGCTCCCGGTCGTCCTTTTTCAGGCGAACCATGATCGGGTATTCGTCCTTTGCATCCCTGAATTTGGAAATCTCCAGCCCGAACAACGCCGTACGTACCGCCATGGCGACCTGCGCGGAACTGATGCCCTCCCGCTGCGCCTTCTCGCGGTTGATGTCGATCACGATTTCGGGCTTGTTGGTCACCAGGTCAGACCTCAGCTGGTCGATGCCCTCGATACCCGATGTGGCCACCTTCGCCATTACCGTGGTCTCGAGCTGCTGCAGGACTTCAAAATCGTCCCCAGATATTTCGATGGAGATAGGCTTGCCCGTAGGAGGACCTACCGCCTCGCGTTCTACCGATATCTCGGCACCGGGGATACCCACCACCGCCGTACGTATCTTGTTGAGTACATCCTCCGTTGACCGGCCTCCCCGCTCCGTCCCGTATACGAATGCCACGGTGATCTTCGATTTATGGGGCGTGGCCGACCTGTCCGGATTATAGGGGTCGCCGGCATTTTTACCCACATTCGCAATGACCGAATTAACGATACCCATGGCATCCTCCTTCTCCAGCACGTCAAATACTTTCTTCTCGATGATCCGGGTGACGGAGTCCGTCACGCGGGCGTCCGTACCGACCGGCAGCTTATTGTACACATAGACATAGTCGGGATCCCCGCTGGGGAAAAACAGCACTTTCGGCTTGGCCACAAACGTGAGGATAACGGTAGAAACCAGCAGGAAGGCCACACCGACGATCGCGAAAACAGGCCGGTACCCGCGGAGCATCCAATCGATTAGGTTACGGTAGTTCCGCTTCAGGGCCGGCAGCAGGTGATCCTGGAACGGGACCAGCACTTTCGGCGTCAGGATATAATGGTTGAAAACGTAGAGCAGTAAAATAAGCACGAAGAAATTGCCTACGCCGCGATCGAACAGGTACCCGATCAGCGCCGCCGCACCAAGGAAGATCAAAGGACGAAGGATCGACTTCAGGCTCGTATCGTGAGACTCCTTTTCGTCCTCATGCCTGTTCATGAACGATACTGCAAATACCGGGTTCATGACATAGGCGACAAACAGAGAAGCGCCGAGCGTAATAATCAGCGTCAGCGGCATAAACTTCATAAACTCCCCGACGATGCCCGACCAGAAGAGCAGCGGGAAAAACGGGGCTACCGTAGTAAGCGTACCCGACAATACCGGGATAAACACCTCGCCGGCCGCCGCCTTCACCGCCTGCTGGATCGTCCATTCCGGGTGCTGGTTAAACAGCCGGTGCGTGTTTTCGATGACCACAATGGCATCGTCCACCACGAGGCCGATGCCCAGCAGGAACGCAAAGAGGACAATGGTGTTCAGGGTAAATTCCGTACCCACCATCGGGCCGATAATCGGCATGAGCACAAAAGCCACCAGCGCGGAAAGCGGCACCGACAGCCCCACGAAGATCGCATCCCGTACCCCCATAAAGAACATGAGCACGCACACGACGAAAATAAAGCCGAGCACGACCGTGTTGATCAGGTCATGCAGGTCGTGCCTGGTCTGCACCGACTGGTCGGCGGTGATTTTCACCTCCAGTCCCTGCGGGAAATGGTTTTCCCTGTACTCCGCGATCACGGCCTCTATCTTATCGGACGCATCCACGAGGTTTTCCCCCGCACGCTTGATCACGTTGAGCGTGATCACCGATTTGTTGTCGAGACGGGCAAAGTCCTGCTGCTCCTCGAAGCTGTCTATTACTTCGGCCACATCGCCCAGCCTGACGACAGCACCCGTCCCGGTGCGGACACGCAGATCGGCCATTTGCCTGACATCCGTGTATTCTCCCTTGACCCGGAGCGTTCTCCGCACGCCTTTTACATTCAGCTCTCCGCCCGAAATATTGATGTTCTCTCCCTGTACGGCGGATTGTATGTCATAAAACGTCAGCCCGCTGGCCTGCATACGGGGCAGGTCCACGTTGATCTGGATTTCCCTGTTGAGCGCGCCGAGGATATCTACCCGGGTAATCTCCGGCAATGCCTCGATCGCATCCTGCAGGTCTTCCGCGTATACTTTCAGCTGGTTGAGCGAAAAATTTCCCGCCATGTTCACGTTCATGATGGGGAATTCCGAAAAATTCACATCCTGGGCGGTAGGCCCTGCATCCAGCTCCGTCGGCAGGTCGGTTTTGGCCTTGTCGACCGCGTCCCGCACCCGCTGCAGGGCAACCTCGACAGGCACGTTGGGGGTAAATTCGACCAGGATGACCGACACATCCTGCAGCGCATTGGATTTAATCTTCTTGACCCCGTTCAGCGACTTCAGCTGCTTCTCGATCGGTTTGTTTATCGTATTTTCTATATCTGCCGGCGCCGTCCCGAAATACACCGTGTTGATGTAGATCTGCGGTATCTTGATGTCCGGGAACTGCTCCTTCGGGAGGTTATTATACACCATAAACCCGGCCAGCGCAATGATGAACGTAAAGATATAGATGGTTGTCCTGTTCTCTACGCACCAGTTGGTGAAGCCAAGGGTTTTGTATTCATGGAATTTCATGACACGAATATTTTTGAATGAATAAACGGGCAGACAACAGCTACCGTCCTAACTTTATAACTATCAGAAGCTGATCAGCTGCCCGTCGGTAACCTCCTGGTACCCGTTGGTAATCACCTGATCCCCGGCAGAAAGCCCCTGGAGCACCTCGGCCTTCCCGTTGTACACCAGGCCGGTTTTTACTTCCCGGGCTTTCGCCACCTTCTTTCCGGCTTCCGTTACCGCCACATACACCAGCTGCCCGTTTTCCGTGTGCTGCACATAATTCTGGTCAATCACCAGCGCATCTTTCCGGACCGCATCATTGATCTGCACCTGCGCCATCATATTGGGCTTGAGATCCTTGGCCGAGGGAAGATTGGCTTCAACGGTAAATGTCCGGGACAAGGGGTCCACCGTAGTGCTCACGAATGAAACCCGGGCCTTGTATTCCCGCTGCAGATCGGGGAATTTCACCAGCACCTCATCCCCTTTCTTTACACTGGCCACATAAGTATCCGACACCTTTGCCGTAACCTTCAGGTTGCTGAGGTTGACCACCCTGACCACGCCCATACCCGGAGCCGCCATTTCTCCTACCTTCACATTGACCAGGTCGACAACGCCGGCCATAGGTGAAACGATAGCGGACTGGGACAGCTGCGCGTTCAGCGTAGCCAGTCTCTTCTCCAGCGACTCCTTGTTATTTTTTGCCTGGAGGTACTGTAATTCCGTACCTATTTTCTGATCCCACAGGTTTTTCTGCTTGTCGTAAAGGGTACCGGCCAGGGAAAGCTGGGTTTTCACCTCCTCGATAGACTCGCGCAGGATGCTGTCGTCAACCCTGGCAATCAGGCTTCCCGCCTTCACAAAATCCCCTTCCTTCACGTACATGGACGTCACGACGCCTCCCGATTTGGGTGTAACCAGCACGCTGTTTTTGGCGTCCACCGCCCCCTGCAGGTCAATGTAGTGACGGAAGACCTCCGGCACCAGCTCCTGCACGGCCACCGCTTTCACCCGGGTTTGCGCAGTCCCGGCCGTATCCAGCCTGGCTACTTCGCCTTCGAGCGCCTTGATTTTATGCTCCAGGTCCCGCTGCTCGGCTTTCAGCTTGGCCAGCTCCTGTTTTTTCCCTTGCAGGCCGCCCTTTTTTTCTTCTCCGCCGCAGGCGAGCATGACCAGTGCCACAGAGGGGATCAATATGTAATTTCGTAACATGTGTCTATCTGTTTTGAATTATGAATGTTTATATGGGACGACTGGGTTATTTTTCCTGGTACAATTCGCCTTTGGCTTTAAGCAGGTCCACCCTGGCGATCAGCACGTCGTACAGGGAAGCAAAATAATTCGTCTGCGCCTCCTTCAGCGAGGATTCGGCGTTGATCACTTCAATATTGGATCCAACCCCTTCCTTATATTTAATCCTGGAAACACGGACCACTTCCCTGGCCAGGTCGACATTGCGCTGCAGGGTAACGATCGTCTCCAGCGCGTTGGTCAGGTTGGTATTTGCCTGCTTTACTTCCAGGTCGATCGACTGCTCCAGGAGTGTACGACTTCCTTTCAGCTTGTCCAGGGCAATTTTTTTCTGCTGGACCTGGTAGTTTTTGGTAAGGCCGTCAAAAATGGGAATGGAGATATTCAGGTTCAGCGCGGAGTTGTTGAACCACCTGGTCGACACCAGGTCCCCGAAGCTGTTGCGGCCGTTGTTATAGCCGTATCCCAGCGAAGCGGACACCGTGGGCAGGTATCCCGACCGGATGTTTTTCAGATCGAGATCCGCCAGCTTCTGCTGGGTTTCCAGGAGCGAGTACTCGATCCGGTTGGCATAGGCCGGATCCTCCGCCGGCAGCCCCGCCTTAAGCTGCCCGACCTCCTGGTCTTCGGCCAGCCGGTCGGTGAGCGTGATCCCCTCGTCCTGGGGCATTCCCATCTGGAACTTCAGCAGGGCATAGCTCAGGTCGATCAGGTTTTTCACCTTCTGCCGTTCGGAGCGAAGGTTGTTCAGCTGTACCTCGATCCGGTCCACGTCGATTTTTTCCACGAACCCGCCCTGGTTCATGATCCTTGTCTCGCGGAACATCGTATCGAGCCGGCCGATATTCAGGTCCAGCACCTTGGCCTGCTCGTCGGCTACCTGCGCGGAATAATAGGCTTTGGATACTGCTTCGGCCACAGCCACTTTGGATTGGGCCACGCCCTTCCGGGCCAGCTCGCGGTATGTATTGGCCGCACGCAGCCCTACGAAATACGACCCGTTGAAAAGCAGCTGGTTCCAGGTGGCGCCCAGCATACCGGTCTGCTTGATCCCGAAAGCCAGCACCATCGGCTCTGCATCCGCCGGGGCCGACGGATCGAAGGTATTGGCCGGCAACACCATCTTCTGGAGAATCAGGTTGTTGGTATAGCCAAAAAAACCGCTTACCTGGGGCAATCCCGCCGCCCGGATCTCCCCGATCCTGGCCTCCGCCGAGAGCGCATCCAGCTTGCTGTTTTTCACGTTGATGTTTTGCTGCAGCGCATAGTCAATGGCCTGCTGCAAAGAATATCTTCCGCCTTCCTGTGCTGCCGCCGGCAGTATAGATCCTGCCAACAGCGCTGACAGCAGCAGACAGCTGCGGAATTGCTTGACTTTTTTCATGGATTAACAGATTCAATAGGTGATTTTTTAGTAAACTGATTGTAAATTTTAAAACCTTTTTCAGAAAGAATCCCCCTGAGAAAATGATGCAGAAACTGCATCTGGATGTTGATGATCTGGAAACGGTCGGCCGGGAAAACATCTTCGTCCAGTCCGAGCTCGATCTCCTGGAGACGGAGACGCGCCAGGATTTCCACATCTATGTCGCTCCGGTAAAGTCCCTGCTCCCGGCCTTCCCGGAGATTCCGTTCGATTTCAAGGATGAAAAACTGGTTCTTATGTTTCTTCATTTTTTCCCAGGCAGCCGGATAGTACTTTTTCAGGTCATTGATCAGTACGTGCTTCACCAGGGCAAAGCTCTCCCGGATCATGGTCACCCCTTTCAGCATTTCATCCACCGGGTTTTCCGAGACGGTTTTCAGGGTGTTCGTATCCGAATGCGCGCAGTGGATGTCAAAGTCAATTACGTCATTTACAATCTGATCTTTGTCATTATAATGCTGGTAGATGGTCTTCTTTGATATTCCCAGTTCCTTCGCAATATCATCCATCGTTACGCTGCGTATCCCGTACCTGTAGAATAACTTCGTGGCCGATTTCAATATCCTTTCTTTCATGGGCGCAAATTTGCACCATTCTAATGAGAAAAACCAAAGAAACTAAAAATGATTTTAAAGTTTCTTGGTTCATGACATTGATCATTTTTCACCTCTTGTCTTTTTTTTGTGATATACCGATAAAATAAACTGTAAATCAGTTGCTTAAAGGAACCCCTGTATCTTCTGACATTTTGGAACGGCTATGAAAATTCTCATTATTTAACCGGCACCCTATTTTCTATAAAATTGTATTTTTAATGTATTTTCCTTCACAAAATCACCTTTTGGCGCCTTCTGTTCCCGGGTGAAGCCGTCGGTAAGATTACACCAAAAATCAACTGCGGCCGCCAAAAAAGGTATGAATGGACGATAGAGGGGGATGAACAATAAAAGCAAGGCCGGAAAAAGATGGAAATGAGCGCAGGACAGGTCCGCCACAGCCGTGAAAATCAATAAAAAGCAATCCCGCGAAAAACCCGGAACGATGTTTGTTAAAAATAAGTTTTATATCCAATTTCGTAGGTTTTTTCCGCGAAACCAACCGTCCCGCTTGCATTCAACCAAATAATCCAATTCCAGCATAAGAAATGAAAAGTTACATTGACCTGATTCAGCAGTCCTTCGAGTTTCCTACGATGGAATTTAACGTGGATCAAAACAATTTGCTGTTCAACAATGTACCCCTGATGGACATCATCAGGGAGCACGGGACGCCGCTGAAGCTGACCTACCTGCCTAAGATCGGGGAGCACATCGAAAACGCCCGCATGTTTTTCCGGAATGCGTTTAAGAGACATAACTACAAAGGGACATACACCTATTGCTATTGCACCAAATCGTCGCACTTCAGCTTCGTGCTGGAGGAAGCCCTGAACCACAACATACACCTGGAGACGTCCTCTTCCTTTGACATCCCGATCATCCGGGAGCTTTACCGCCGGGGGAAAGTAAGCAAGTCTACCTACATCCTGGCCAACGGCTATAAACGGCCGCTGTATACCCAATACCTCAGCGAATTGCTGAATGAGGGCTTCAACGTCATCCCGATCCTCGACAACCTCAAGGAGATCGAGTCGTACGAGCAGATGGTCAATGCCGATACGGTCAATTTCGGGATCCGCATCGCCACGGACGAAGAGCCCAATTTTGCGTTTTACACCTCCCGCCTCGGGATCCGCTACAACGATATCCAGGAGCTTTACAAGGAGAAAATAAAGCCGAACCCGCGGTTCAAGCTGAAAATGCTGCACTTCTTCATCAATACGGGCATCAAAGACAGCGCCTACTACTGGAGCGAGCTGACCCGCTTTATGTTCAAGTACTGCGAGATGAAAAAGATATGCCCGGACCTGGATTCGATAGACGTAGGCGGCGGGCTGCCGATCCAGACCTCGCTGCAGGCCAATTACGACTACCAGCAGATGATCGACGAGATCATCGAAAACATCCAGTGGATCTGCAACAAGAACAATGTCCCGGCTCCGCACATTTTTACGGAATTCGGAAGCTACACGGTAGGAGAAAGCGGTGCGGTCATCTACAAGGTAATCGACAAAAAGCTGCAGAACGACAAGGAGCTCTGGTACATGATCGACGGATCATTTATCACGCACCTGCCGGACTCCTGGGGAATGAACCAGAAGTACATCATGCTTCCCATCAACAACTGGGACAATCCCTACCAGAAGGTCAACCTCGGCGGGCTTACCTGTGATTCCCATGATTTCTATAATACGGAAATGCACAGCTCCGATCTTTATCTCCCGATCTTCGGAGACGACGAGATACAGTACATCGGGTTCTTCCATACCGGGGCTTACCAGGAATCCCTCGGAGGCTACGGGGGCATC
>JBEBSO010000084.1:0-10293 GCA_040394275.1 Telluribacter sp. | reverse complement strand
CCTGTGGGGGACCTGGATGGAAAAGTAGTGGCGGAGGTTCCCGTAAAAATCCGTATACTCTGAAAACTCATCAAAATCGGGGCTTACCGACAGCTGGAATTCATGACAAACCTGCTCATCCGACGGCCGGGGCCTGATACAGCACAGACTATGGTACCCGACCACTTCTTCATGGTATTGGTACCGGGTAGTATGGATGACTTCAAACAGCATGGCTCACGGGTTTTGGTCGCCGGTTTCCCGGAGAAAAGAATGCCGGATGACGGCATGGCTGAAATACAGGCCGGTCAGGGCGGCGGCGACAGAGGAGATATCCCTGTATAAATCCGACAGGAATTTGTCAAGGTTGGGCAGAAGCCCCGTTTCCGGGACGATTTCGGTCAGCCGGCGTATATCGGCCTGACCGATTTGAAAGAGCGCCTGCCGCATCGCTTTCTGAACCGGCTCCTGCTGCGCCGCATTCGGAAGCCTGTCCAGGTAGGCCGCCAGCCGCCCGGTCTGGTAAGCCAGGGAGTTGGGAAACGTGGATTCAAGCAGCATGATCTCGAGCATATGGGACAGGTCCAGCCCCGATTTGTGGGAAAAGCGGTATTCTTCCATGACATGCTGGCTGAGCAGCATGATTTCTATCAACCTGTATTCGGCTTCCCTGTCGCGTTTCATACTGAAGGCCGAGCGGAGGACGCTGATCCGGGAAAGACATTTTTCGATGGACTTGCCCGTTTCGAAAAGCAGGTATCCGGTATTGCGGGACATCGTTTCGACCCGCAGCCCGTAAAACATAAATATGTTTGACCGCAGCTTTTCCAGGATTCCTGCGATGCGCCTGCCGCCCGCCTCCGGGGCGCCGTTCTCCACGTTGCACCTGAGGATGTTTTCCAGGCTATCCTCCAGGTGGTTGATCAACCGCCAGCTTTCCGGGGCCCATTTGTCACGTACGGCCCCGGCGGATTTCAGGAACAGCGAAAGGCCCGATGCGACGGTCCCCGGCTCCCTGTCGTTGGCGGCAAGCAGCAGCAGCTTCGGATAAGGATCACGGAAAAGCAGTGTATTATCCTGTTCCAGGAAACCCGGGTAGGTTTGGGTCAGGTGCGTCAAAGATTGCAGCAAGACCCTGATATGGCCGTTCTCCGGTGTATTTTCTTTATGGGGACAGAGGTCGAGTTCGTGCAGCGTCCGGCCCAGCAGGGAGGTGACGGACAACGTTCTTTCCAGGTACCTACCTGCCCAGAAGAGATTTTCCGCGCTCCGGCTGGGGAGAAAGTTTTGCGGCGATGAAGAATCCCGTGCGGCCGGCAGCGTGATCTTTTCGCGGGAGCGGCGGGGTTCATCGGGAATAATCCAGGTATCCTTGTATATACCGGCGCCAGGCCCGGAGCTGGCGGACCCTGAGCCGGGGGTGACGATGCTGCTCAGCCCGCCGGGCATAACCCGGTAGCCGGTACCGGTATTGGCCAGGAACGAACGAAGCGAAACCGGCTGAGGCCGGAGGCGGCCTTCCGCGAAGCAGGGTGTGGTAACAAAGCCGGCCTCCTCCTGCGCCACATAGGATCCGGGATCGGCGAGGATGATTTTACGAAGCTGCTCCGTCTCCCCGGAACCCGGGAGGAACGCCTGTTCCCCGGCCGCTTTTTTAATGACCAGGCGGTCCAGGTGATCAAGCACATGGGAAAGCCCGCGGGGATCTCCGCACCACCAGGTCGGAACCGAAGGAAGGAGCAGGTCCTCTCCCAGGAAATGCCGGCAGATGGCAGGCATATAGGCCGCAAAGGCCCGGTTTTCCACTACGCCCGTACCGGGTGGGTTGATCATCGCTACCTTGCCGGAACGTACGGCGTGCAGCAGGCCGGGCACACCCGTGCGTGAATCTTCCTTCAGTTCCAGCGGGTCGATCCGGCCGTCGTCTACTCGCCTCAGGATGATGTCTACTTTCTGAAGGCCTTCGAGTGTTTTGAGCCAGACGTACCCGTTCCGGACGAGCAGGTCCTCTCCCTGCGCGAGCGTATACCCGAGATAGGAAGCCAGGTAGGCCTGTTCGAAATAGTTCCCGCAGTCTGGTCCCGGGGTGAGCAGGACAATCCCGGGGTTGTCTTTTTTCGAGAAGCTCAACAGCGTGTTTTGCCAGCTGTTAAAGAAAGGCGTGAGCGGGAGCACAGGTGTGCCCGCGCCCAGCTCCGGCAGCACGGCGCTCAGCACATCCCTGTTCTCGAGGGCATAGGCGGCGCCCGATGGTATCTGGGTCTGGCTGTCCAGTATCCGCATGCGGCCATCGGGTCCCCGGGCCATATCGGCTGAGCAGAAAATCAGCTGGTTCGCGCCCGGCAGGCCCGTATCGAAGCAGGGCCTGTAAAATCCGGTATTCGAGAAAATAAGCCCGGCGGGAAGGATGCCGTCCCTGAGCAGCAGCCTGGGCCCGTAAATATCACGGATCATCAGGTCGAGCAGGATGGCACGCTGGATGAGCCCGGCAGACAGGGTATCCCATTCCTGCTTCCCGAGGATATAAGGAAGCACATCCAGCTCCCGGGAGGGGCCTGTTGTGCCGGGGCTTCCGCAGGCGGAGTAAATGATCCCCTTTTCCCGCAAAGCCCGGCTTACCTCCTGCCGGCGGCGATCTGTCTCTGCGGGGCCCATTTCCCGGAGGACGGAAAAAAGCGATAACCAGTGAGGTTTCGGACGACCGTTCGCATCCAAAATCTCATCGCGGCCTTTCACGGCATGCAGGTAGTCCTCCGGCAGGTTATCGGCATTCGCAGCAATCATCTTCAAATATAAAAAGTTGAGCGAAGCTTTTTCAGAAATAATTCGGATAAGGCTACTGGTCCGTTCCGGGCGTGACCGGCACCACCCGGATCTCCGGATGCCGCATGAACAAAGCGGGCAGTATATCTGTTAAGCTGTCAACCGGGAAGCGTTATCAACCTTTTACTATATCATCATGCCTCATCTTTTCGACCCCCTGGACATCAGGGACGTTCATTTTCGCAACCGCATCGTCATGTCTCCCATGTGCCAGTATTCCTCCGAAGACGGCTTTGCCAGTGACTGGCACCTGGTTCATCTGGGCAGCCGGGCTGTCGGCGGCGCGGCGCTGCTGATACAGGAAGCGACGGCGGTTTCTCCCGAAGGCCGGATCTCTCCCGATGACCTCGGGATCTGGAAAGATGCACACATCGACAAGCTGAAGCAGATTACCTCGTTTGTGGAGCAAAACGGCGCTGTAGCGGGAATCCAGCTGGCCCATGCCGGGAGGAAAGCAGCGCATGCTTCTCCCTGGAAGGGCGGCCGGCTGCTGCCTGAAGCGCAGGGCGGCTGGCCGCGTGTTTCCCCGAGCGCTATTCCCTTCAGGGCGGACGAGGCGCCCCCGCTGGAGCTTACCCGTGCGGAGATCAGCGGGCTGCAGGAGAAGTTTGCCGAAGCGGCGGAAAGGGCGGGCGCGGCAGGCTACAAGGTGCTGGAAATTCATGCAGCGCACGGATACCTGATCCACGAATTCCTCTCACCGCTCTGCAACACGAGACAGGACGAGTATGGCGGGACTTTTGAAAACCGGATCCGGTTTCTGACCGGGATCGTAGACAGGGTACGGAAGGTCTGGAAGGAGGGATTGCCGCTGTTTGTGCGGATATCCGCATCCGACTGGGCGGCGGGAGGGTGGAACCTGGAGGAAAGCGTACGGTTGGCAGGTATTCTGAAAGAAAGGGGCGTAGACCTGGTCGATTGCTCCTCCGGCGGAGCGGTAGCCCATCAGCAGATCGGGGTGGCGCCGGGCTATCAGGTGCCGTTTTCGGAACGGATCAGGCGGGATACCGGCATCCTTACCGGTGCCGTCGGGCTGATCACGACCCCGGAGCAGGCCGGGCACATCGTGTCGGAGGGACAGGCAGATATGATTTTCCTGGGAAGAGAGATGTTGCGGAACCCGTACTTCCCAATGCATGCGGCAAAGGTGCTGAACCGGGAGACCGGCTACCCCGTCCAATACGAGCGGGCGAAATAGTTGTGTGTGTCCATTTTTTGTCAGGATTTTTTCAGAAATCTGTATATTTTTGCTAAAAAAATATAGATTTCGTTTCGACATGGATTTCTCCGGCTGTCCGAAATGTCATTCCGGCCATGCCGTAAAAAACGGTATTGTAAAGGGAAGGCAACGCTACAAATGCAAAGAATGCGGCTATAACTTCTCCGTCGGCAAGATGGGCAGAAGCATATCCGTTTACTATGTGATCAAAGCCCTGCAGCTGTACATCGAGGGAGTGGGGTTACGCGAGATAGAGCGGCTGCTGGGCGTCAGCCATGTATCGGTAATGAACTGGATCCGGAAGTACCGCATTCAGATCCCCGAGCGGCCTCCTTTCAACCCCACCTATAAAGTTTTAAATCACAGTGAGTTGTCCGAGTACATCTCCGGGCGGGAGAACATGAAAGGAATCGGTATGATCATTACGGAGCTGGGCGACAAATTCATGGTCATCAGCTGGGAGCGGTTCAAAGGGTAATCCCGGCCAGCTATACTTATTTAGCGCGCTTTTTCGGCTCTGTTCTTTTTCTAAGAATTTCTGTTGACTTTCGTGGTGCGGTTTGCCTTTGAGGCTGAAGCATTTGCGCTTCGCGGATGCGGCGAAAGCGTGTCAGGATATTTTTTAACTGCTGAAATATCAGGATCCTTATTTGATCATTTGCAAAAACATGTCAAAAGAGAAACAGTCCGGTATCTGGGCCGTCATTGGGTCTTCATCAGCCGGTACCCTTATCGAATGGTATGATTTCTATGTCTTCGGTAGCCTCGCCACGATTCTTTCCGGACAGTTTTTTCCCCGGCATCATCCTGATATCGCTTTTTTTTATACCCTGCTCCTATTTGCGGCGGGATTTATCGTGCGGCCGGCCGGTGCGCTGGTGTTCGGTCGCCTTGGTGACATTGCAGGGAGAAAGCCTGCTTTTTTGGTAACGCTGGCGCTGATGGGCGGCTCCACGTTCCTGATCGGCCTTATCCCGGCCTACGGGACGATCGGTGCGGCGGCTCCGCTGCTCGTGCTGATGCTCCGGCTGATGCAGGGCCTGGCGCTGGGCGGCGGATACGGCGGGGCGGCGACCTGTGTTGCGGAGCATTCGCCGGCCGGGAAGCGGGGTTTTTATACCTCCTGGATCCAGACGACGGCTTCGACAGGTTTGCTCGTCTCGCTGCTGGTCATCCTGGCCACCAGGACCATCGTGGGAGAGGAAGCCTTTCGTGAATGGGGCTGGCGCATACCGTTCCTTTTGTCGGCGCTTCCGGCGGCCATGTCCGTCTATATCCGGATGAAGATGCGCGAGTCGCCAGTGTTTGCCGGGATCAGGAAAGAAGGTAAGACGTCGGCCAACCCGCTTAAGGAGTCTTTCCGCCGGAAGGGAAACCTCAGGAAGGTGCTTCTGGCCTTGTTTGGCGTGACCATGGGCCAGGGGGTGGTCTGGTATACGGGACAGCTGTATGCCATGTCGTTTATCCGGGATACCTGCAAGATCGGCGGGGTACAGGCCGACGGCATCATCGCCATCGCGCTGCTGCTGGGAATACCGTTCTTTGTATTCTTCGGAGGGCTCTCCGACCGGATCGGGAGAAAGTGGATCATGCTGGCCGGGATGCTGACCGCCGTGATTACCTACCGGCCGATCTATGCGAAAATTTATTCTCTTGCCGACACTTCCCTGAAAACGGAGATCCCCGCGGAAGCGAAGACCGAGACGCACATGGAGAATTTCGATGAAAGGCTGGGCAAGCAGATAGAAACGGTAGTGGTGACTAAGTATTATACCGATGGGTCCTCCCGCGTGGAGACGACCCGGAAGCACATTACTTTCGCGGAGGTCCGGCATACGGAAGTATTGACGGCTGTCCATCCGGGCAGCAGCGCCTGTCTTGGGATCGTGCTCCTGGTTTTTGTACAGGTACTTTATGCGGCCATGGTGTACGGGCCTGTCGCGGCATTCCTGGCGGAGCTGTTCCCTACGCGTATCCGGTATACCTCCCTGTCGCTGCCGTATCACATCGGCAACGGCATTTTCGGCGGGCTGACCCCCGTGATTGCCGGCTGCTTTTTCGAGGCGTCCAAAACGTCGGCCGCTCCGGCTGGAGATCCGTTGTCGGGGCTGACCTATGCGATCGCTATCGCCGGCATCTGCTTTGTGATCGGCGCCTTGTACCTGTCCAATGACAAGCCGGAAGGCGTATGGAGCTGATTTTTCCACTGCAGAAAATAAGGATAAAATGAGCGGACTTGCCCTCTTCGGATACCGTTCGTTACAAGGGAGAATACGATGAATAGCAGGGATACTTTTTTTTAAGATGGCCAGAAAAGGAAGACAGACAGACCAGCAGCTGGTGATGCTCACCGTTCTCTTTGCGGTGTTGCTTCACATGCCTTTGCTGGGAATATTCAACCTGCCTGTGCTTTGGCAGGGTATACCCGCCCTGTTCCTTTACGTATTTGCGGTGTGGGCGGTAATCATCCTGGCTACGGCCTGGCTTGCGGGGAGAAAGAGATGAGTAGCTATACGCTGATCGTAGTCTCGCTGGGGTACCTGGGGGCGCTTTTCGCCATCGCCTACTGGGCGGAGAGGCGTTCCAGGCGGGGAAAGAGTACGGCCGATAACCCGTATATTTATTCGCTTTCGCTGGCGGTTTATTGCACTGCGTGGACTTTTTACGGAAGCGTGGGAAGGGCGTCGGCGGGCGGGCTGGCGTTTCTCCCGACCTTTATCGGGCCGGCGATCACCATTCCGCTCTGGTGGGTCGTGCTGCGCAAAATTATCCGGATCAGCAAAGTGCAGCGGATCACCAGCCTGGCCGACTTTATTTCAGCGCGCTACGGGAAGAGCACCACGATCGGGATGATGGTCACCCTGATCTGTGTACTTTCGCTTCTTCCCTATATATCGCTTCAGCTGAAGGCCATTTCGAATAGCTTCGCCATCCTGTCCGAGCACCGGATTTACGCTTCGCTGCCTCAGAATGACATCGCTCTCTACATTACGGTGGTGCTTTCTTTGTTTACCATCCTGTTTGGGACCCGGAAAGTCGAGGCGACGGAGCACCATGAGGGCCTGGTCACGGTGATCGCCTTCGAATCGGTGGTGAAGCTTACCGCTTTCCTGGCCGTTGGTCTCTTTGTGACGTACGGGGTATTCGGCGGATTTTCGGATATTTTTAACCGCGCCCTCGATACCCCGGCCCTGAGCCGGCAGCTGACGATCGATCCTGAAGGCGGGTATACGGATTGGTTCTGGCAGAACATCCTGGCAGCGCTGACGATTCTTTTCCTGCCCCGGCTGTTCCAGATAGCAGTGGTGGAGAATGTAAACGAAGACCATCTAAGGAAGGCGATATGGGTTTTCCCGCTGTACCTGCTGCTGATCAATTTGTTTGTGCTTCCCATTGCTTTCAGCGGAAGCCTGCTTTTTGGCGGACATGTCGACGCGGACAACTATGTGCTGGCCATCCCGCTTCACTTCGAGAAGGGGACCCTGGCCGTCCTGACTTACCTGGGCGGCTTTTCGGCTGCCACGGGTATGATTATCGTCGAGACCACCGCCCTGAGCGTGATGATAAGCAACAACCTGGTCATGCCCCTGTTGTTGAAAGTACCGGTATGGAAGGAGAGAACGCTGGACTCGACAGGCTCTTTCCTGATCAACATCCGGAGGTCGGCCATCGTGCTGCTGCTATTGCTGGCCTATCTCTATTATAAGAACATCGCCGGGAACAACTCGCTGGTGTCGACCGGGTTGATTTCGTTCGTCGGGATTGCCCAGTTTGCCCCGATGATGATCGGCGGGTTGTTCTGGAAGCAGGGCAACCGGGCCGGGGCCATGGCCGGGCTGATTGCCGGAACGCTGACCTGGTTTTATACGCTGGTGATCCCTTCCGTCGTGACGGCGGGACTGCTCCCGGACCGGATCCTGATGTCGGGGCCTTTGGGAATCCAATGGCTGCATCCGTATTCATTGCTGGGGATGAAGGGGCTGCAGCCGGAGGCGCATTCCCTGTTCTGGTCGCTGATGGTGAATGTTTTTTTGTATGTCTGGGGTGCATTCCGCTTTAAAAAGAGCGTGATCGAGCACAGCCAGGCCACGCTCTTTACCGAGGTGTTTTATTATTCGGAGAAATCCCGGAACGCAGCCATCTGGCGGGGCAAGGCGCTCATTACCGATATCCAGTCGCTGCTGCGGGCATTCCTGGGAAAATCCCGGACGGAGCGGCTGCTTCAGAACTATGCGGCCAAACATCAGCTCAACAGCAGGAGCCATTATGCCGATCCTGAAATCGTGGCATATGCCGAGCAGCTGCTGGCCGGGGCGGTGGGAGCGGCCTCCGCACGGCTGATGGTGGCCTCCGTGTCCAAAGAAGAAAAAATATCCATTGAAGAGGTCGTCGGGATCCTGAAGCAGTCACAGGAGCTGATGGCGGTAAACAGGGAGCTGAAAAAAACATCCGAAAAGCTCCGGCTGGCAACGGCAGACCTGAGCCGGGCCAACGAGCTGCTCCGGATGGCAGACAAAAAGAAAGATGAATTCATTACAACGGTTACCCATGAGATTCGTACCCCCCTGACTTCGATACGGGCCTTGTCGGAGATTATCCATGACCATCCCGGCATGGACCCCGGCGAGCGGCAGCATTTCCTGGACACCATTATCCGGGAGTCCGAAAGATTGAGCCGGCTGATCAACCAGGTGCTGGACCTGGAGAAAATCGAAGCCGGCCTGAACGTGAGCGAATTCCGCCTGTGCAGCGCGGAAAGGATCATTGATGAAGCGATCGACAGCGTACGTCAGCTTGCTGTCGATAAAAAAATCAGGCTGGAAGTAAATAATAAAGTTAAATTGCCGGACTTTCCGGGAGATCATGACCGCCTGGTCCAGGCCCTGATCAATCTGGTGTCCAATTCGCTGAAATTCTGTGAACCGGGTACCGGGGAAGTGCAGGTGGAAGCGTTTCAGCGCGACGGATTTGTGCTGCTGAGCGTCAGGGATAACGGCATAGGTATTGAGGATAATTTTAAAGATCGTATTTTTGACAAATTTTACCAGATCAGCCGCCAGGACCTGGGCAAACCGCCCGGCAGCGGGGTGGGGCTCGCCATTACCAGGAAAATCATCGAGCTTCACCGGGGAGAGATACCGGTGGAGAGCAGGCCGGACATGGGAACTGTCTTTACGGTAAAGCTGCCGGTTGACTATCAGGAATAGAGAATTATGAAGGTATTGATAGCTGACGACGAGCCGGGTATTCTTCTCTCCCTGGAGTTTCTGATGAAAAAGGCGGGGTACGATGTCTTCATTGCGAGAAACGGCGCCGAGGCGATGGATATCGCTGACCGGGAACACCCGGAAGTGGTGGTTCTGGATATCATGATGCCCGGACTGGATGGCTACGAGGTATGCAGGTACATCAAAAGTGCCTCCCGGAGGCCGGTTTCCAAGGTGATTTTCCTGAGCGCCAAGGGAAGCCGGAACGATATTGAATATGGGCTGCAGCAGGGTGCCGACCTGTACATTCCCAAGCCTTTCTCTACCCGCGATCTGATGGGTAAGATAAGGGAATTGACGGTGCCGGCCGTATAGCAGCGGAATTTTAGTTGTAAACAATTAATCTTAAAGTTAAAATGAAAATTACAAGTTTTGAGGAGTACAAAGAAGCTTATGAGGAGAGCGTTCGCGACCCTGAAGGTTTTTGGGCGGAGATAGCGCAGCAGTTTCAATGGAAAAAGCCGTGGAAGAGGGTACTGGACTGGAATTTTACGGATCCTCAGATCAAATGGTTTGAGGGAGGAAAGCTTAATATTACGGAAAATGCGCTGGACAGGCACCTGGCCGAAAGGGGAAACCAGCCGGCGATCATCTGGGAGCCCAATGATCCGGAAGACCCTTCCGAGGTCATTACCTACCAGGTGCTGTATGACCGCGTGTGCCGGGTGGCCAATGTGCTGAAAAAGCACGGCGTAAAGAAAGGCGACCGCGTTTGTATCTATCTTCCCATGGTCCCGGAGCTGGCCATTGCCGTATTGGCCTGTGCGCGGATCGGCGCCATCCACTCGGTGGTATTCGGCGGATTCTCAGCAAAATCCATTGCTGACCGGATCAACGATGCGGCCTGTAACTTCGTCATTACGTCGGACGGCTCTTTCCGCGGGTCAAAGGTGATCCCGATGAAGGAAACGGTAGACAACGCCCTGGAGCAGTGCTCGACAGTCGAAAAGGTGATGGTGATGACCCGCACCCGTACCCCGGTGTCGATGATCAAAGGCCGCGACA
>JBEBSO010000083.1:0-10317 GCA_040394275.1 Telluribacter sp. | reverse complement strand
TTGTAGCCGCTCTCGCTGAGCGAAACTTTCAGCAGCTGCCGGACATGCTCCCGCTGGGTACCGGTCATGGATTTCAGGGTAAGCCCTTCCCTTTTTCTGGGGGTAAAATTCCAGTCATACCTCAGCGTGTCGCCAAAGCTGCGCCCGGCGGCTCCGGCCTGTGCTGCGTCCAGGCTGCGAAGGAAGCGGTCCGCCGCCTGCTCCATCTGCCGGGAGAATCCTTTTGCTTTTTCTCCGGTGACGGCCTGTCCCGCGGAGCGGTCCGCTGCGGAGACGACCAGCAGCAGGGTGAGAACATGGTATTTCATTGGTCTGGTCGGTTTGATGCCGGTGATCTTCCTCAGGTTTCAAAGGATGCCGTATCGTAAAATTACCGTTTTCCGGGAATTAATTTGATACAGCGCCCCGTGCGCCGGCCGGTAAGCGGGGAAAGCCTGGAGATTGTCTTAACTTTGACGGCTGAAATCAAAACCGCAGACCTTCTTTCGTACTTACAGTATCGCTATGGAATGGAAAAAACTGCTCTCCGCCAAAAGGTGGGGAAGCGAAAGCAAATACATCGAGAGCCAGGTGGATGCCCGGTCCGAGTTCCAGAGAGACTATGACCGGCTTATCTTCTCCTCGCCCTTCCGGCGGCTGCAGAACAAAACACAGGTATTCCCCTTGCCGGGGAGCATCTTCGTTCACAACAGGCTGACGCACAGCCTGGAGGTGGCGAGCGTGGGGAGGTCGCTGGGCCGGATCTTTTACAACCAGTGGAAGAAGGAGCACCCGGGGCTTGACCGGGAGCTTCCCCTGCTCGCAGAAGCGGGCAATATCGTGGCGGCAGCCTGTCTTGCCCATGACCTGGGCAACCCGGCCTTCGGGCACTCGGGCGAATCGGCCATATCCCATTACTTCACCGGCGGGGCCGGGATGGTGTACCGCGACAGGGTGGATGAGGTACAGTGGGAAGACCTCGCCCATTTTGAAGGGAATGCCAATGCCCTGCGCATCCTGACGCATCCCTATGCAGGCAAGGGATACGACGGCTTTGCGCTGACGTATTCGACGCTGGCTTCCATTGTCAAATACCCCTGCTCTTCAAAGGCCGGCCACGACAAATCCGGGATCCATACCAAGAAATACGGGTTTTTCCGGTCGGAGGAGCCGTCCTTCCGGAAAATAGCGGAGGAGCTCGGCCTGGAGGTCGCCTCGGACCGTCCGCTGGTCTGCAAACGTCATCCGCTGGTATACCTGGTGGAGGCGGCCGACGACATCTGCTACAACATCATTGACCTGGAGGATGCGCACCGGCTGAAGATCCTGTCGTATGATGAGGTAGAGCGGCTTTTGCTGCCCTTGTGCCCGGATTCGGCGCATTCGGGACAGACGATGCGGGAGCGGCTTGCGGCCATCGAGGACGAGGACGCCAGGATCGGGCTGCTCCGGGCGAAGTCGATCAATACGCTGATCCGCGAGTGTTCCGGACTGTTTTACAGGCACCAGGCCGACCTGCTGCGCGGCGACTACAACAAAAGCCTGCCGGACGCCATAGAAGAGCCGTACCGTACCCCGCTGGAGGAGATACGCCGGGTATCGGTGCAGAAGATCTACAACCATGCCTCGGTCGTGCAGATTGAAGTGGCCGGCTACAAGGTGATGGGCGGCCTGCTGGAGGAATTTATCCCGGCCTACCTGGAAAATTCCTCTCCTTATCACGGGAAGCTGGTGAAGCTTATCCCGAAGCAGTTTCTCACCACGAGCGATGCGCCGTATGACCGGATCCGGGCGGTGCTGGATTTCATTTCGGGGATGACCGACCTCTATGCCGTGGAGCTTTTCAGGAAAATCAAAGGCATCTCCTTCCCGTCGATCAGCTGAAAGAAGGGGACGGACCTGTACCGGACTCTTTTAAAAAATACCAAACAGAATATTATTCTGATATGCCGGGTATTGTTGCGGAGATGGGTTTATATTCTTCGAAATAATGTATTTTGTACTGTTTTTTTTGGTGTGAAAGGGTGTGTTTTTGGAATAATATTTGGTTTCAGGGAAAGGGCGCTGTTCAAAAGGAAGGTCACCGCCGGCTGCAAGTGCCTGCCGCATGACATTTGTTCCTCCTGAACAGCGCCCATAGTGAATTACAGGTGCCCCGGTTTACCTGACGGCATCAAAAGCCTTGCCCAGGTCACCGATCAGGTCGTCGATGTGCTCGATACCCACCGATACCCTCAGCTGGCCCGGAGCCACGCCGGCCGCGGTTTGCTCCGCTTCGGAAAGCTGGGAGTGCGTCGTGCTGGCCGGGTGGATAATAAGTGTTTTGGCGTCTCCCACGTTGGCCAGGTGGCTGATGAGCTGAAGCGAATCGACAAATTTGTCGGCTGCGGCCTTGCCGGCCTTGAGCTTGAAGGACAGCACGGTTCCGAAGCCCCTGGTGAGGTATTTGGATGCCACCTGGTGGTATTTGTCCGCCGGGAGGCCGGGATAGTTGACGAATTCAACATCCGGGTTGGACTGCAGCCATTGCGCCAGCTTCAGCGCGTTTTCGGAGGCCCGCTCTACCCGCAGGGTCAGGGTTTCCAGGCCCTGAAGCAGCAGGAACGAGTTGAAGGGACTCTGGCAGGGACCCCAGTCGCGGAGTCCTTCCACGCGGGCACGGATGATGAACTGGATGTTGCCGAACGGGCCGTTCTTACCGAATACACTGTTCAGCACCAGGCCGTGGTAGCTGGGAGAGGGCTCGGTAAACTGCGGGAATTTGCCGTTGCCCCAATCGTAGGTCCCCGCATCCACGATGACCCCGCCCATGCTGGTGCCGTGTCCGCCTATCCACTTGGTGGCCGATTCCACCACGATGTGCGCCCCCCATTTGATGGGCTGGGCGATGGCGCCGCCGGCGCCGAAGGTGTTGTCCACGATCAGGGGAAGGTCATGCTTTGCGGCGAGCTTCGCGAAAGCTTCGAAATCGGGGACCGAATAGCTCGGGTTTCCGATGGTTTCCAGGTAAATGGCCTTCGTCCGGTCGTCGATCTGCTTTTCGAAGCTTGCGATGTCGTCACCGTCTGCAAAACGCGCCTCGACTCCGATGTTCCGGAAGGAGTTTTTGAACTGGTTGAAGGAGCCCCCGTAAAGGAAAGAAGTGGTGACGAAATTGTCGCCGGTGGTCGTGATGTTGTTGATGGCCAGGAATTGCGCCGCATGGCCGGAGGAAACCGCCAGCGCGGCCACCCCTCCTTCAAGCGCAGCCATTCTCTTTTCGAAAACATCATTGGTCGGGTTCATGATGCGCGTATAGATGTTTCCGAATTCCTTCAGCGCAAAAAGATTGGCGCCGTGCTCCGAATTATTGAAAGTATAGGAAGTGGTCTGATAAATGGGTACGGTACGGGAATTGGTCACAGGATCCACTTCCTGTCCGGCGTGGAGCTGTAAGGTTTCAAATTGAAGAACTTGTTCTGACATAGTTTTATTTATTAATGTAGTTTCTGATAATACAAGTATATATGCTCTATAGATTAAAACAAAGGAATATCCTGTTTTTGTCCTGTCTTCCGGTCCGGCGGGCTATGTTTTTGCCCAATCTAGTAAAAGATCGAGAGAAGGAAAAGGGAGTACGCAAATTATTCCGCCGAAGCAGGACGGCCGGCGCCGGGTCCGGAAGCCCCGGCACGGGATGATCATGTAAAATCGGGCATTGTTTATATCTTTGCAATTCAGGCCTTGAAATTCTCGCTACAATTCTTTATCCGCGGTGTCGGCGCCTGAAGGTTGCGGCAGGCACCGTCCTTCTGCCTTTATCCATCTATTGTTTTTCAAAGTAGAATAATAATGCATCTCCGACTATTGCTCCCGGTTTTCTTCTTTCTGTTCCCGGTTTTTGTTGTTGCGCAGAGCGGAAAGGGGACTGTATCCGGCGTAGTGACGGATTCGGCCGGCCGGCAGCCTGTCGTGTACGCCTCGGTGACGGTTTTCAACGCGGCCGATACCTCCATCGTAACCTACCGCCTCAGTGACGAAAAGGGTGAGTTTAAGGTACCCGGCCTCCCGCTGGATACACCGCTGCGGGTGCTGGTACAGGCCATGGGCTACCAGGTGTTCCGACACGATTTCACCCTTACCGGCGAGATACCGGCACTGGGACTGCCTACGGTAAAGCTCCTGGTGAAACCTACGGAGCTGGAAGAGGTGGTCATCACCGCCGAGCGGCCGCCGGTCGTGGTAGGAAAGGATACGATCGAATTCAACGCCGATGCCTTCAAAACGCTGCCCACGGCGATGCTGGAGGATCTGCTGAAGAAATTTCCCGGCCTGAACGTCGACGACGGGGGCAATATCACGGTGAACGGCCGGCCGGTAAACAAGATCCTGGTGGAAGGAAAGGAATTTTTCGGGAACAACCAGAAAATGGCCACCCGCAACCTGCCGGCAAGCCTGATCAGCCGGGTGCAGGTCACGGACGACAAGGAACAGCTCGCGCGCAACCCCGACATCAGCCCGGGCGATCTGGGGCAGGTCATCAACCTGAAGCTGAAGAGAAGCGTCAAGCAGGGAGTGGTCGGGAAGTTTACCGGCGGTGCGGGTACCAACGACCGGTATACGCTCCAGGGTAATATCAACACGTTCCGTGATAAATTGCACGTGAGCGTGCTGGGCAACTCGAACAACCTGAACCGGAACAGCGGGGGAGGTATCGGTACGTCCTCCGGCGGCGGAGCCAACCTGAATGCGCCGCTCAGCAAGGGTACCAGCCTGAGCGTGCAGTACAATTACAGCAAAAACACCAACCTGACCGACCAGAAGAACGTGAACAACCAGTTCCTGAAGGATACGACGATCACTTCCCAAAGCAGCAGCCACCGCGAAAACGATAATTTCAGCCACAGGGTGTCCGCTTACCTGAAATCGAAAATCGACTCGACCGGTACTTTCGAATACCGGCCGTCGTTTACCTTTTCAGGCAGCACCCATGCGTCCCGGAGCAATTCGCTGTCTTTCAGAACGGTGGCGGCCGAAGCGCAGACGCAGCCGCTGAACAGCGGGGACAATTCCAGTCACTCCACCGGCGGGTCATTTGTGATGAGCCATGAAGTGTCTCTCCAGAAGAGTTTCCGCCGCAGGGGCAGGTCTGTATACGCCACGGCCAATGTGAATGTGAACAACAGCGACAATGACCGTTACAGCCATGTGGTGAACGAATTTTTCCGGACCCATACGACAACGGTGCTGGATCAGCTGAGAAACCAGGACCAGCGCAATACCTCGGCGAAGCTCTACGTCAACTACAACGAGCCGCTTTCGCCCCGCTTCAGCATCCGGCTCACGCAGTCGCTGGATTGGACGAAGCAGAGCGACTACATATATACCTACGACCAGGACGCGGCGCAGGAAAACTATACCGACCTGGTGGAGGAGCTGACAAGCGGGCTGAGCCGGGGAGGCTTCCGGAGCAACACCGGCCTGGGGCTGCGGTACCGGAAAGACAAGTTTCAGGTGATACCCGGCGTAACGCTACAGGCGCTGAACCTTCAAAACCGTTTCAGGAGCTTTGCCGGTATCGACCAGAAGTTTTTCTATGTCCTTCCGGTTTTCCAGATCCGTTATGACCGGCTGACGTTTAATTACCGGGTCAATGCCTCCGAACCCCAGGTGTCGGACCTGCAGCCCGTGACAAACAACAGCAACCCGCTCTACATCACACTCGGCAATCCCGACCTGAAGCCTTCGGTGGCGCATGTGATGGACGTGAACATGGACCGGTACGATGTGAAAAGGCAGCTTAATTACAGCGTCACCATGTCCGGCTCGGTGCGCAACAACGGCGTGGTGCGGGCACGTACAGTGGATGGGAACGGTGTCCAGGTGACCCGGCCCGTCAACGTCAACGGGATCTGGAACGCCAACTTTTCCGGCCGGGTCCGTAAAGAGCACCGGCTGAGCGAAAAGCTGAAATTTACAACCGGCCTGCAGGCCAGCTCGGGGTACCGGCAGGGGATGCTGATGGTAAACGACAACCGTACCGTCAGTACAAGCTGGAATGCGGGAGGCCGTGTCAGCCTGTACCTGAACTGGGATGACAAGCTGGAGCTGGAGCAGAGCTATGCGCCTGATTTCAGCGAAATCTCCTACAGCACGCGGGACTACCAGGGCGTGAACGTCTGGAAGCATTCCTCGGGAACCGGTCTGACCGTTCGCCTGCCCAGGCATTGGGTGTGGGACAGCCAGATCAACTACAGGTACAATCCGCAGGTAGCGGCCAACATGCGTAAATCGGCAGTGTTGTGGAATGCCGGCGTGGGCTATCTTTTCCTGAAAAACGACGCCGCACAGGTGAGGCTGTCGGTCTATGACCTGCTGAACCAGAACAACAGCGTGTCGAGGTCGGTGAGCGAAAATTTCATCCGTGATACGGAAGTGAATATTCTCAGGAGGTACTACATGGTCAGCTTCAGCTACAACCTGCGGAAATTCAGCGGCAAAGGCGGGGGAAGAGGACGCAATGCCGGCGGTTCCGGGAAGGGAAGCCGGGTATTGTTCTGAAGCGCCTAATCCTGACGGAGGCGCAGTTTCCCGAAAAAGAATTCTTCGCTGACTTCCCTGACTTCGCCGGGGCCGAGATCCCCGATACAGAGGTCTTCGATCGATACCCGGATCAATCGCCGGCAGGTATGCCCGGCCGCGTACACCATTTTTCTGACCTGGCGGAATTTTCCTTCGGTCAGCGTCATCCGGAGCCACGAATAGCGCCCGTTTTCTTCGGCTTCCCGTTCCCCGGGTAAGCTGAATTGATCCGGCGGCGGTATGATCTCTACCCGGCAGGGGGCGGTAAGATAGGGATTCCCGCTTTTGACAGGGATCTGTATTCCCCTGCTCAGGTGAAGGGCGGTCTCCGCGCTGACGCGGTTTTTTACCCTGACGAGGTATGTCCGCCGGTGCGGCGTCTCACTTTCAAAAAGAAGCTTCGTGATTTTTTTATTGGTGGTCAGCAGCAGCAGTCCCTCCGAATCGGCATCCAGACGGCCGACGGCGTGGGTGCCCGGCGGAAAATCAAAGCCGAGGGCATCCAGCAGCCTGACCCGGTGCGGGCTGACAAACTGGGAGACCATGCCGGCGGGTTTGTGAACAATAAAATATCGCTGTGCAATGTCCATCGGTTCAAGACGTTTTTTCGGGCAGGCCCTGCCTGCAGGATGCAAAACTCGCTACCTTTGCAGCGCAATGATAAAAAAATAAGGCATACAGGAATAACATTCTTTAACAGCATCATAAAGTGAGCCTGGACGAACGGATTTCAGCAATGGTCACCGCTTTCGGAGAAGCGATCGAAGCGGGCAGCTTTGTACAGCTTTCGTTGGGTAACTACGCCGGTCAGGAAGAGGGGCTGAAAGGAATAACGGTCCGGAAAGTAATGATACGCCATACGGAGAAGCTGAGCTTTACCTTCCGGTTCAGGACCCGTGATATCGTCAAGAACCACGATCCCGGCCCGGCCATGGAGCTTGTGGCACGGTACCTGGCAGAAGGATTCCGCGCCGCCACGCTGTTTACCCTGACCGGCGACCTGATCTACCAGGCCGGGAAGGGGCAGGCGACACTGAAAAGAAAGGCGCCGTCCAGGCATGTTCTTCCGGAAGCGGCGCACGACAAGCGCAAGCAGCGGCGCATCGAGGCAGGCGGCCAGCCTTTCCTGGCGGCGCTGAAAATTACGGACCGGGACGGGAAGGTGCTGAAGCACGCACAGGACAAATACCGGCAGATCAATCACTATGTGGAGATACTCAGCAAGCTGCTGGACGAGGTGCCCGGCCATGAAGTGATCAGGGTAACGGATATGGGCTCGGGGAAGGGGTACCTGACTTTTGCTTTGTACGAATACCTCACCAACGTGCTCGGGCGGCGGGCCGAGGTGACCGGCGTGGAATTCCGCCCCGACCTGGTCGCGCTCTGCAACGAGGTGGCCGGGGCGTCGGGGTTTGACGGGCTGAAGTTTGTCGAAGGGACGATACAGGCCCACGACAGCGCAGGCACCCATATGCTTATTGCCCTGCATGCCTGTGATACGGCCACCGACGACGCCATTTTCAAGGGGATCAGCGCAGGTGCGGACCTGATCGTTGTGGCGCCCTGCTGTCACAAGCAGGTGCGGAGGGAGATGGAAAAGAGCCGCGTACAGAACGACCTGCATTTTCTTACGGACTACGGCATCTTCATGGAGCGCCAGGCCGAGATGGTGACCGACGGCCTGAGGGCGCTTATCCTGGAGTACTTCGGCTACAAAACCAAGGTGTTCGAATTTATTTCCGACGTGCATACTCCTAAGAATGCGATGATCACCGCGGTAAAATCCAGGGGCAAGATGCCCGAAGCGAAGCGGCAGGAAGTGCTTCGCAAAATCCGGGATGCCAAAGTTTTTTTCGGGGTCGGGTATCACCACCTGGAAAGGATGCTCGGGATATGAACAGAATGATTTAACTTTGATGCAGTCTGTTAAAATATGGTATACGTAACGAGAAAGGAGCATTTTAATGCGGCACATCGCCTGTTTAACCCTTCGTGGACGGCGGAAAAGAACGCGGAGGTGTTCGGGCCCTGCGCAAATGTGAACTATCACGGGCACAACTTTGAGCTGATCGTGACGGTGAAGGGCACGCCGGACCCGGATACGGGGTTCGTGATCGACCTGAAGGTGTTGAGCGAACTGATCAAATCCAGGGTCATCGACAAAGTAGATCACAAAAACCTGAACATCGACGTGGATTTTATGCAGGGGAAAATGGCCTCCTGCGAGATCTTCGTGATGGAAATCTGGAAAATACTCGCGCCGGTCATCCGCAGCACGGCGCCCCGGGCGCAGCTTCATTATATCAAACTCGTCGAAACCTCTAAAAATTACGTGGAATATTACGGGGAGGATTCTGATCCCTTGTGAAAGATGAACTACTATCTGATAGCGGGTGAACGTTCCGGGGATCTTCACGGGGCCAACCTGATAAAAGGAATCAGGAGCAGGGATCCGCAGGCCCGCTTCCGGGGCTGGGGCGGAGACCTTATGAAAGAAGAGGGGATGGAGCTGGTGACCCATTACCGGGAGGCCGCCTTTATGGGCTTCCTGGAAGTGGTCCGTAACCTGGGCACCATCCTGCGCATGCTGAACCGGTGCAGGCGGGATGTGGAAGCCTGGCGGCCGGACGCCTTGATCCTGATCGACTACCCGGGTTTTAACCTGCGTATGGCCCGGTTTGCCCGTAAAGCCGGCATCCGCGTATTTTACTATATCTCTCCCAAAGTATGGGCCTGGAACCAGGACCGTGCCCTGAAGATCAGGCGCGATGTGGACCGGATGTTTGTCATCTTTCCCTTTGAAGTGGAGTTCTACCGGAAATACGACTATGAAGTGGAATATGTGGGCAATCCGCTGATGGATGCAATCGCATCCTTCCGGCCCGATCCCGGCTTCCGGGCAGCTCACGGGCTGGAAGGGGAACGGGTCATCGCGCTGTTGCCGGGAAGCCGGCTCCAGGAGATCTCCAAAATACTGGACGACATGCTGCGCGTGATTCCTTTTTTTCCGGATCACCGGTTTGTGGTGGCAGGCGTAAAAGACCTGCCGGCGTCGCTTTACCATGCGGCGCTGCGGCATCCCCGGGTGCAGGTAGTTGATGAAGCGGCCTATGATCTGCTGTCGGTCTCGGAAGCGGCGCTGGTTACCTCGGGCACGGCCACGCTGGAGACGGCGCTGCTCGATGTCCCGGAGGTCGTTTGCTACAAAACCAGTAATTTCTCCTATCAGCTGGCGAAGCGGCTGGTCCGCGTCCCCTACATTTCGCTGGTCAATCTTATATCCGGAAAGGAGGTGGTCCGGGAGCTGATCCAGGGAGCGCTGACGACAGACAACCTGGTCCGGGAGCTGAAAAGTATCGTGGAGGGAGGGGCCGGGCGGGCGGCACAGCTTTCGGAGTATGCCAGGCTCAGGGACCTGGTGGGAGCTCCGGGAGCTTCGGAGCGGACAGGGGCCAGGATAGTCGGGCTGCTTTCTTCCCCCTGAGCAGCCGGCAGGGATCTCTGCACCGGCCGCTCAGCCTTCAAGCACGATGCTGGCTTCTTTACATACCCCACCTACCGGCGGGTTAAATTTGGAGACTTTTACGGTTACCTTCTGTATATCCGGGTAGTGCGTCCGTACGTTTTCGATGATCCGGAAGGCGATGTGCTCCAGCAGCCGGAATTTTTCATGCATCACCTCGGCGGCAATCCTGTAGAGCACTTCGTAGTTGATCGTTTCGCTGAGGCGGTCGTGCCGGGCCGCGGATTCAATGTCCGTATGAATGGAGATATCGA
>JBEBSO010000082.1:0-10326 GCA_040394275.1 Telluribacter sp. | reverse complement strand
TTGCACAGCGTAGCTATAAATAATTATGAGTCAAGGTAATATGAACCTCACACTTAAAGTGTGGAGACAACGAAATAGCACTTCAAAAGGGCACCTTGAAACCCACCAGATTTCAGGCATCTCTCCTGACATGTCTTTCCTAGAGATGTTTGACGTGCTTAACGAAAAGCTGGTAACCGAAAACAAGGAGCCGATCGCTTTCGATCACGATTGCCGCGAAGGGATCTGCGGGATGTGTTCCATGTATATCAACGGACGGCCGCACGGTCCCCTCCAGGGAGTTACGACCTGCCAGCTTCACATGCGCTCTTTTAACGACGGAGATACCATCGTGGTGGAGCCGTGGCGTGCCGAAGCCTTCCCGGTGGTCAAAGACCTCGTGGTAGAACGGTCTGCCTTTGACCGGATCATCGCCGCCGGTGGTTTTATCTCGGTCAACACGGGAAATGCCCAGGATGCCAACAACCTGCCCGTTCCCAAGGACAACGCGGATGATTCCTTTGCCGCGGCAGCCTGTATCGGCTGCGGGGCCTGCGTGGCAGCCTGTAAAAATGCTTCGGCAATGCTCTTTGTCTCTGCCAAGGTATCGCAGCTGGCGCTGTTGCCGCAGGGACAGGCGGAACGGAAGATGCGTGTAGAAAACATGGTTGCACAGATGGATGCGGAGGGCTTCGGAGCCTGTACCAATACGGGAGCCTGCTCTGCAGAATGCCCGAAAGAAATCAGCCTGGAAAACATTGCCCGCCTCAACCGGGAGTACCTCGGCGCCAAAGCTACCTCCTCTTCGGTATAAACCTGTATGGCAGCCAGCCCCTGGAAGCTGGCTACCGGGAGGCGGTCCGCCAAATATTATTCGCCACACTGTCATAAACAAAAGCTATCACAGGCGATTATTCGGCGAATGACTCTTTCCGGTGCGATAAAAAGGAAAGAAAGGATATACAAAGAATTATATTCGGTTTTTAAGGAGAGGGCTGCCCGAAAGTGCAGCCCTCTCCTTGCTTGTTCCCGATCCGTAAACTGACCGGCGGGCCTAGCCGTTCTTCGGGCCGTAGGCCAGGTCTCCCGCGTCACCGAGACCGGGAACGATATAGGAGTATTCGTTAAGCGACTCATCTATCGTTCCCAGCCACAGCCTGCACTCCGGCATCCGGCTTCTGACAAAATTGACGCCTTCCGCACTGGCAATCACGGCAGCAATATGCGTTTGGGCCGGTATACCGAACCTGAAAAGCGCATGGTATACCTTTTCGAGCGACCGGCCGGTTGCGAGCATCGGGTCCATCAGGATGAGTGTCTTGTCCTGCAGGTCGGGGCTCGTGATGTAGTCCATCTCGATATCAAAGCCGTCCCGGTCGATGTGGGGACCCCTGTAAGCCCCGATAAATGCATTCTCGGCGTTGTCGAACATATTGAGAAATCCCTGGTGGAAAGGCAGGCTCGCCCGCAGGATCGTGGCCAGCACGACCGGCCGTGCCAGCCGGTGTCCGCTGGCTATACCCAGGGGACTCTGCACATTTTCCGATTTGTAGGGAAGCGTTTTGGAAATCTCGTAGGCCAGCAGCTCCCCGACGCGTTCCAGGTTTTTCCGGAATCTCATCATGTCTTTTTGAATTTCCACGTCACGCAGCTCCGCGATGAAGTGATCCGCCAGGGAAGCATTCCGGGTAAGAACGAAAGGCATATCGCAATGGTTAATTTAATTTTATCCCATAATACAAATAGATTCCTGAAATTAAAATTGATTTTTAAAGATATTTTTTTTATTACTTTTGCTCTAAACTATGATCTGTTGACATCCCGCATGAGACATTTGTTCAGCATACTTTTTACTTTCATATTCCTGAATTTCCTCACCATTAACAGCTATTCCCAAAGTACTTTCGTGCCGCTGAATGATGATTACTATCATTTGGTCGATCGCCTGGAATTGAAACGGGGCAGGTTTTCCGAAGGCTTTCATTACAGCATACGGCCCCTCGAGCGTAAAGCCATCGTGCAGCTTACGGACAGCATCCTGACAAATCCTTCCATACGTCTTACAACAGTTGACAAATCCACGCTGCGCTTCCTGAGGGAAGACAGCCGCGAATGGATCGTGCCGGGCGTCGTTCCCGACTCGCTTTCCGAACCCGGGAAACCAGCCCCTGCTCCCGATTTCCTGAGGTTCAGCAAGCACCTGTGGAAGCACCCCGCCGATTTCTACAGCTCGCACAGTGAAGATTTCGATCTCCATGTCAACCTCGCCACCGACAACTTCCTCGGCTCCGACAACAATACCGGTACGATGCGGTGGTTTACGGCCCGGGGCGTCGAGCTCAGGGGAATGATCAACAACAAGCTGGGCTTCTATACCTTCGTTGCCGACAACCAGGGCTCCTTCGCCAAATATGTCCGTGATTATACCGACCGGTACAATTTCCCGGGAGAAGGGCTTGCGAAAAAGCTGAAAAACACGGGTGTCGATTTTATGTCTGCCCGGGGGTACATCACTTTCAGGCCGCTCAAAAGCATCAATGTCCAGTTTGGCCATGACCGCAATTTTTTCGGGAGCGGCTTCCGGTCCATGCTGTTTTCAGACAACAGCAGTCCCAATCTTTTCCTGCGCCTCGATACACAGATCGGCCGGTTCCACTATACGAATCTCTGGAACAGCATGATCAACAACCAGGATGACCCCGACCGCGATCTGCTGCGTAAAAAGAAGTTTTCGGCCATACATCACCTCAGCATAAAAGTGTCTGACCGGCTCAGCCTCGGGGTATTTGAAGCGGAAGTTTTCAGCAGGGACAGCAGCGGAGGAGGGTTTGAGCTCAATTACCTCAACCCGATCATCTTCTACCGGTACGTTGAATCCTACATCGGCAGCTCCGACAATGCCCTGCTCGGATTTGATTTCCGCTGGCTTGCCGCGCGGCGTACCTCCGTATACGGGCAAATTCTGTTTGACGAGCTGCTGACAGGCCGGATGTTTGACGGGAAGGGCTCGTGGACCAACAAATACGGCATTCAGCTGGGATCCAAATACGTGGACGCCTTCGGTATTCCCAACCTGGACCTGCAGCTCGAGTACAACAGCGCCAGGCCATATCTTTACACGCACCGCACGGGAGGCAAAAACTATGTACATTACAGCCAGCCGATCGCCCATCCGCTCGGGGCCAATTTTACGGAAATGATCGGTATTCTCCGGTACAAGCCGACTCCTTTCCTCACGCTTTACGGCACCATGATGCTGGCGCGGCAGGGTGTCGACAGCGGAAGCAGCAACTGGGGCAGCCATCTCTTCCCCGACTATGAAACCAGGATGAGGGACTACGGGAATTATACGGGACAGGGCGTTCGCCAAAACATAGTCACGTTAGATCTCCGGGCCTCTTACATGCTCTTTCATAATTTCTTCCTGGAAGGCCGGGTGATGAAGCGCCGGGAAACCGGCGCCGGAGCGGTAACACCCCATACTTCGCTGTTCAACCTCGGACTTCGCTATAACATCCCGTATCGTCAACAGGTCTTTTAAGAATCGACATCCTGATGAATTTCCAATCTCTTATCAACCATGAGCTCACCGAAGCCGGGCAGCTCCTGCAAAAGTTCCTGGCAGACGAAGCGCAGATCGCGAACATAGAGCGGGCGGGGAAGGCCATGTCGGATGCAATCAGGTCCGGCCGGAAGATCATCTCCTGCGGCAACGGGGGCTCTCATTGCGACGCCATGCATTTTGCCGAGGAGCTGACGGGGAGATTCCGCGACGACCGGCGTTCGCTTCCTGCCATTGCGATTTCGGACGTCAGCCACCTCTCCTGTGTAGCCAATGACTACGGCTTTGATTACGTATTTTCCAGGTTTGTGGAAGGCATGGGCTCCGAAGGGGATATCCTGCTCGGGATCAGCACCAGCGGCAACTCGGCCAACGTGATAAATGCCGTCCTTGCTGCACAGGCCAAAGGCATGAAGACCGTCGTGCTCTCCGGAAAAAACGGGGGTAAGCTGGCCGGCATGGCCGACATCGAGATCAGGGTACCGCATTTTGGCTATGCAGACAGGATCCAGGAAATTCACATCAAGGTGATTCATATACTGATCCTGCTGATCGAGCAGCTGGTGCTGCAGGATACAAAAAATTAGCCGGGCGAAGCGCCGGTATGCGGCCGGCCGGCTGCTTTTCTTTCGAAATCACCGATGATCCGCAGGCCGTCCAGGGTAAGAAACAGGTCTGTCTCCGCAAACTCGTCTTCCAACGTATCGATTACGGAAGAAAGCCCGCCCGTAGCTAACGTGACGCAACAGCCTTCAAACCCGGCGCGGATCCGGCGGACCATCCCCCGCACAAGCTCCTCGTACCCGATCAGTACACCCGCCTGTATGCTGTGCACGGTATTTTTCCCGATCACGGAAGCAGGCATGACGAGCGGTACCTCAGGAAGCTGCGCCGTGTTGGCAAAAAGGGATTTGACCGCCGTCTGGAGCCCCGGCACGATCGCCACGCCGAGCAGGGTCCCGTCTTCCCCGACCGCCGTAAATGTAAGGGCGGTGCCGAAATCCACGATGATGCAATTGGCTTTGTAGCGGTCGTATGCCGCCACCGCGTTGGCCACCAGGTCACTCCCGATCTGGTAGGGAAAGTCGATCGCGATCTTCAGGCCCGCACTGACGCCGGGCCCGGCTATCACCGGCTCGGTGTAGAAGACCGTCCGCAGCAGCGGCACCAGCACCTGGTTAAGGGAAGGTACCACACTGCTGTATACCACCCGGTCGACCCGGCCCATCGAGAGCCCGGCTTCCAGGAAGTTGAGCCGCAAATCACTTACAAAATACGGGAAGGACTTGTCTATCCGCACCGGGATCCTCCAGATATACACCCATTCTCCCTGGTGGTATACCCCGTACACAATATCCGTGTTCCCGACATCAACAGCTAAAAGCATATGTTTTTATTTGAGTCCGCACCCACAATTTAGCCAAATATCTGCGGATATCTGCGGCGGACGGGCGTGATTCTCCGTTCTTTCTGAATACTGTCCGGTTATTTGCCCTAAATTGCCGGCAGTATATACCTTTATTGTTTATTTACCATTCGGAAAAAACCAATGCATCAGACCGGCACACCCGTTCGGAGCGTAACCGTGATCGGCGGAGGAAGCTGGGCCACGGCCCTTGTCAAAATATTATGTGAGCAGCCCCATATCCAGGTGAGGTGGTGGCTCCGGAGTCCCGGAGACATCGCGCACATCCGCAAATTTCACCACAATCCAAGCTACCTGAGCGATGTGCTGCTGCCTGCAAAAAAAATAAAAGTCTTCAGCTCGATCAAGGAAGCGCTGAAAGGCTCCTCCTACGTGATACTCGCGGTGCCCGCCGCCTTTATCGCAGAACCCCTGCGGGCCATCTCCGGGGCGGACCTCGCCGGCAAACGTATCGTTTCGGCCATCAAAGGAATGATCCCCGAAGAAAACATGCTGATTACCGACTGGGTGTCCCGGTATTTCGGGTTACCGGTATCCGATATGTGCGTAATTGCAGGCCCCTGTCATGCGGAGGAGGTCGCACTGGAAAAGCAATCCTACCTGACCATCGCTTCCACGGACCTCGGCTGCGCACAGGAGTTTGCCAGGCTCGTCACCTGCCGGTTTATCACCGCCCACCCGCTTGCAGACCTGTATGGAGTGGAATATGCCGCCGTGATGAAAAACATCGTGGCGCTGGCCTGCGGGATCACGCACGGCCTGGGATACGGAGACAACTTCCAGGCCGTCCTGGTGGCAAACGCCATGCAGGAAATAGGCCGGTTTGTCACGGCAGCAGATCCCCGCCCGAGGGACCTCACCGGATCTGCCTATCTCGGCGACCTGCTGGTGACCGCCTATTCCCGGTTCAGCCGCAACCGGCTCTTCGGAAACATGCTGGGAAGAGGCTACAGCGTACAGGCAGCGCAGCTCGAAATGAAGATGATCGCAGAAGGCTACTATGCTGCCAGGAGCATCTTCAAAATGAACCGGGACTTCCGGGTACACATGCCCATCACAGATGCAGTATACCGCATCCTGTATGAAAATACACCGCCCGCCCTGGTAGTGGAAAAACTGAAAGCCGAATTAAGATAAACCGTGGGTCCGGCGGGGACGCAAACTCCTGTTCTTTTCACTAAATTAGGCGCAGGGAATAAAAACACGGTATTCCCTGTCCAATTAATCATCATTTTTTCAGAATTATTATGACAAAAGCAGAATTAGAGACCGGGAAAGGTACCATGTGGATCGAGTTTTACGAGAAAGACGCGCCCGGCACGGTAAAAAATTTTATCGATCTTTCAAAGAAAGGCTACTATGACGGCCTCACCTTTCACCGGGTCATCCCCGATTTCGTCATCCAGGGCGGCTGTCCGGAAGGAACGGGAAGGGGCGGTCCCGGCTACCAGATCCCCTGTGAGCTTACCGGAGACAACCAATATCACGACAGGGGGGTGCTGTCCATGGCTCATGCAGGCAGAAACACGGGGGGCTCACAGTTTTTCATCTGCCACAGCCGTACCAATACCGCCCACCTGGACCGGAACCATACCTGCTTCGGAAAAGTAGTGGAAGGACTGGATGTCATCGATGCCATCCGCCAGGGAGATAAAATCATCAAAGTTACCATTCACGAAGACGAGACCGCTGCCTGAGCCAAAACTGTTCCTGACCTACCATGAAAATCCTGATAGCTGATGAAATGCATCCCTCGATTATCCATATGCTTGCCTCTGAGGGATGGGATTATACTTACCTGCCCAAATTAAAAAGGGATGAAATTCTGAACCAGATAGCCGGATTCGAGGGCCTGTTTATCCGCAGCAAGACCTACATCGACGCGGAGTTCCTGGATCATGCCCCGCAGCTGCGCTTTATTGCCAGGGCCGGTGCAGGGCTCGACCTGATCGACATCGACGAAGTAAATCAGCGGGACATCCGGCTTTTTCACGCCGGGGAAGGCAACCGTGATGCAGTGGCCGAACATGCGGTAGGCATGCTGCTCGCGCTATTCAACAACATCGTCAGGGCGGACCGGGAGGTACGGAAAGGGACCTGGGAACGGGAAGGAAACCGCGGCATCGAGCTGATGAACAAAACCGTCGGGCTTATCGGCTACGGCAACAACGGATCGGCCACAGCCAGGCGCCTCCGCAGCTTCGACTGCCGCATCCTGGCCTATGACAGGTACAAATCGGGATTCAGCGATGCATATGTCACAGAATCGACGCTGGAGCAGGTCATGGAAGAATCGGACATCCTCAGCCTGCATGTCCCGCTTACTGCCGAAACCAAAGGATGGATAGACGGCCTCTTCATCGAGCAGATGGGGCGCCCGTTCTTTTTAGTCAATGTAGCCAGGGGAGAAATCGTGTCGCTCGATGCCGTTGTACACGGTCTGAAAAGCGGGAAAATACGCGGCGCCTGCCTGGATGTGCTGGAAAACGAGAAGCTATCCGCGCTTACCCCGTCCCAGCAGGAAGCTTTCGATTTCCTGAGGGCTTCCGATAAGGTGGTCCTGACTCCTCACGTAGCCGGCTGGTCACAGGAAAGCTACGTGAGGATCAATGAAGTGCTGAAACGCCAGATCAAGGAATGGCTTGACAAGCGCTGACCGCAGAGGCGGCCGCTGATCAGTCCAGCCTGAGCAGCTCCAGTTCGAATTGAAGCGCTGAGTAAGACCGTATGGTCAGCTGGTTGTTCTGGTCATACTTTGCATCTTTTCCGTAACCCAGTGCGGAAGGAAAAATGGTTAGCGCCTTTTCTCCTACCCGGAGCTTCCGGACTGCCCTGTCAAACCCCTGAATCATATTATATGTACCCGTTACGTAGTTGGAAAGTGTACCCTTATCAAATTCCGTACCGGCCAGGAACATCCCTTTGTAGTTGACGGTAGCCACTTTCCCGGCGCCGATGCTGTCTCCTTCGACGGTATTGGTCCTGATCAGGAACCAGCCGTCAGGCGTCTGCTCCGACACCTGGTAGCCTTTCGACATGACGTGATCGGTCACGTATTCAATTTCGGAACGAATCTGTAAAAGCTCTATTTCAAGTCTCACCGGTGCATAGGCCGGTGCGGTTTTGTACCCCGAGGGCCCGTAGGCATTGTAGAAAGCAAGCAGGAAGGTCGCTTTTTCGCCCAGGCGCATATTGATCAGGGCTATCTCAAGACCCAGGATATTGTACATTCCCGTTCCCACAGGCATGACGGTCGGTCCCTGGGAAATTGCCGTGCTGTCGATCAGCACGCCTTCGAGGGTATAGGTCCGGTAGATCAGGCTGGCGATCTCCCCGATCTGGGGCGCCCGGCCGCCGGGATTGGCAACCGTCTTGGTATAGTAAATCCCTTCGGAGTCCATGGCCATATCCAGGTCGTTGTCCGTGATGTATTTCTGGATCGCTTTCTCGTTTTCATCCGCCTTCTTTGTAAAATCATTCGTAAGTCCCTTACATCCGCCAAAGGCAACCGCTACAACCGCCAACAACCCCAAAATCAGATTTTTACTTTTCATCATATTCATTTTAAATTATTACTTTTTTATCGTTTCTGAACTACGACCGTATGATCATGACCTTACCGGCAGATAATTGGTTGCATTCCTTTCCTACGGGCGCATGTTTTTTTCATAATAGGCGCAGAAATGCTTCAGCTCGCACTCTGCACACCGGGGACTCCTCGCCAGGCATACGTACCTCCCGTGCAGGATCAGCCAGTGATGGGCCTTCCCTATCAGCTCACGGGGAATGTATTTCACCAGCTCTTTCTCCACGGCCAGGGGCGACGTCGCCTGCCTGCTCACCAGGCCTATCCGGTGTGACACCCTGAACACATGCGTATCCACCGCCATGGCTGGCTGGTTAAAAATAACCGATACGATTACATTAGCTGTTTTACGCCCGACGCCAGGCAAACGTTGCAGATCGTCTGCATTTCCGGGAACCTCCATGCCGAATTCGCCGATCAGCATCCTGGCCATCCCGGCCAGGTGCTTGCTTTTGTTGTTCGGGTAGGATACCGACCTGATGTAAGGAAATATATCCTCCGCGGAAGCCGCCGCCATGGCAGGAATATCCGGGAACCGTTCGAAAAGCGCAGGCGTAACCAGGTTGACACGTTTATCGGTACATTGCGCGGACAGGATCACCGCCACCAGGAGCTCGTACGGGTTCGTGTAGTTCAACTCTGTCTGAGGGTCCGGAAAGTGCTCCGTAAAATAGTTTAAAAGCAGGCGGAAACGTTCTTTTTTCAACATGATGTAACTGGCAACCGCCAAAGAAACAAAATAAAAAAAAGTGGTGCAACCTGTGCACCACCAATATCTGTTTTCTTTTCAGCAGGGACGCTTACCGGATCCTATTCGTTGATGACTTCCGTCCCGCTGTTCGCAAGTTGTGAATAGCTGATAATTTTGCCCAATACCCGGTCTGAGGGTAAGAGTTCGATCTTGTTCATTTGCTGACGGATCTGCAGGGAATCCAGGTAGAAATCCATCAGGTCATCGCTCAATGCGAGTGCTTCGACAATTTTAACGTTTTCGTCTGCCGTTGTTTCGGAGTAAATGTACCGTACAACATCATCGTAGGTAAAAGTTTTTGTCATATATCGGGGTACGTTGGTTAAATTGCTTCCGCAAGTTAATCAGCGCGTATCGCATTCTCCCCAATGCTGTGTTAATACTCACCCCCGTGGCGTCGGCTATCTCCTGAAAACTCATGTCTTCATAGTGCCGCATGATCAGCACCTGCTTCTGCACGTCCGGCAACCGCTGGATCATTTCCCGCAGCTGCTGGTGGGTCTCTTGCCTGATCTGAATCGATTCGACCGAATCTTCAGAAAAATCAAGGGTATTGAACACATTGCTCCCATCTTCAAACACTACATTGGGATAACGCTTATCACGCCGGAAATAATCAATCGCAAGGTTATGAGCTATCCTGATCACCCACGGCAAGAATTTCCCTTCATCGTTGTATTTACCTGATTTTATAGTGTCTACTGCCTTTATGAAGGTATCCTGAAGGAGATCTTCAGCAATATACTGGTCCTTTACAATCAAATAAATAGTTGTGTAAATTCTTGACTTATGGCGCTGAACAAGCTTTTCAAAGGCCTTCTCATCTCCACGGATGTACAGTGCAATCAACTCACTGTCGCTAACTTGAATTTTGTCCATTGATGTATTCGATTTAGTTAACGTAGAGCCGTGTATCTATATTGTGCCTCCTTTCTTTAGTTTGTTAAAAGTATATGAAGTTGTATGCCGGAATTGAAATTGCAGGTTCAAATAAATATATTTGAATCTTTATTTGCAAGTAA
>JBEBSO010000081.1:0-10357 GCA_040394275.1 Telluribacter sp. | reverse complement strand
CTTCGAAACTCCGCCGGGTACTCCTTTTACTACCAGGTAGATGATCAGCAGCGCACCCAGGGTTTTGATCACACCCTGGACAACCTCCGTCCAGATTACCGCTTCTATCCCGCCCAGCACCGTATATATAATGATGCAGATGCCCATCGAAACCATCACTCCGGTCATTGTCAACCCCGTCAGCGCCTGAAGGCTCAGGGCGATTCCGAAAAAAATCGACCCCATTCTCGCCAGCTGCGTCAACAGGAAGCACACCACCGCATAGGTACGGGCCCAGGCCCCGAATCTCTTTTCCAGGTGCGTGTAGGCCGATATTTCACCTGTCAGGCGGTAATAGGGAACAAAGTATTTCGCAGCCACCCAGGCCGACAGCGGCATGGACAAGCTGAATACAAAAGCATTCCAGTTGGAACCGAAAGCTTTTCCGGGTACACCCAGGAAAGTATTGCTGCTGAGAAAGGTGGCGTAAATGGAGAGTCCTATTGCCCATCCGGGGATCCCGCCCCCTGCTTTTGTAAATTGTTCAGCTCCGGTGTTTTTCCTCGAAAACCACACTCCAACCAACACCATCCCGACCATATAGAGGGCTATAACGGCCAGGTCAATCACAGGCAAATTCTTCATTCAAAAACTATTTATACTTGCTACTGATGGATAATACTTCTAAAAGCGCAGGAAAGTACCCCTTTTACGATTGGAATTTTCATTTTTTTCTGAATTATTTTTACATATTGCAGCACTCCCCGGCAGGGGGGCCTTTCTCCCGGGTGCCGGCATGCCGCGTCCTTTGCCTTTCTGTCTTTTAAACCGATGATAAAATGAATATTAACGGAAAACTCCTTCTTACTGTCTTTTTAATACTCGTTCTTCCTTTCGGAAGCCCGGCAAGCGGCCCCGGACAGCCTGGCAAGAAAAAGACCGTCCGGCTGTTTATTATCGGCAACAGTTTTTCTCAGAATGCCACTACTTATCTACCGCAGCTGGCCGAAGAGGCCGGTCACTCGCTGACCATCGGACGGGCCGAGCTCGGCGGGTGCTCCCTGCAGCGTCATTGGGAAATTGCCGCGGCGGCGGAGGCAGATACCGCAGATCCGAAAGGAAAGGCTTACAAGGGAAAATCGCTGAGAATGCTGCTGTCGGACGGCCCGTGGGACGTGGTCACGATCCAGCAGTATTCTCTTTTGTCGGGAGATGTAGGTACCTACCAGCCGTATGCGGACAAGCTTATCGCGCTTATCAGGTCGATTCAGCCCCGCACCCGGATCCTTTTTCATCAGACCTGGGCTTACCGGTCTGATGCAAAGGCATTCGGCAAAATAAACGGGGAAGAGCGGGCTGCCGACGATCGCGAAATGTGGGAAAAAGCCCGTACAGCCTACCGGTCGGTTGCAGGTACCTACGGATTGGGCGTCATCCCGAGCGGCGATGCATTCAGAGCTGTCGTTTCCGATCCGGAATGGGGGTTCAGGAAAGACAACGACTACCACTATTCGCAACCTGAATACCCATCCCTTCCCAACCAGGCGCATTCGCTGCACGTAGGTTACAGGTGGAACAAGAACCGCCAGCTGACCTTCGATGCAAACCACGCGGGTCCGGCCGGATGCTACCTGGGTTCGCTCGTCTGGTATGCCTGCCTGTTTGGCGAATCTCCCGCCCGGCTTACTTTCGCGCCGGAGCAGGTCACGGCGGCGCAGGCTGCCCATTTCCGTAAGGTAGCCTGGAAGACGGTGAAACGGGCAGGAAAATGATCAGAGCCGCTCAGGCAAAAGGCTGACATCTGTCAGAAATACAGCTAACTTTCCTCAGTTTTTTACGATCTCCCGACGGTTAAATTTGGGCAAAAATTCCGGGTTCTCCGAACCTTACAAATAACTGTCCAAATTCGCATGCATACGTTTCATATACCTGTCCTGGGGCTGGGTTATTCTGTAGATACGCCTGTCAAAGTAGCTCCCCTGGGGATTTCCTCGGTGGCCTCTATCGTCGACGATGAGCTGATCGAGCGGATGAGAGCCCACTATTCACGCCTGTATCAAAAGCCCTATACCGAAATCCGGAAAAACGATGACGATTTCCGGGCCAGGAGAATTACGGCCTACCTGGACCTGATGGCAGAGATCATCGATCGGAAATTCACCGAAATATGCGCCGAGCCATTTGAGGCCGGGCGCAGCATCACCCGGTATTTCGAGCTGCTGCCGGACAATTCGCCGCTCAGGCAGCGCTACCTGGCCATGTGTGAAACCAGTGACGAAGCACGCCGAAGGATGCTGCAGGACGAGTTGCGGTCGGACATGGTCAAGGGAGATATCGATGTCAACATCATGTCCAAAGTCGACAAGCTCAACAAAGACGCGTTCGGCGTAGCCTTACCCGACCGTTATTCCGATGCTTCGGCCTCCCTCCGCGGGTTTGCCCACAGCAGGCTTACATCATCGGTCATTCTTTCGGCCGGCATGAACCCCCGGTTGTACAATTACCTGGAGAATTTTCCGGACTTCTTCCCCGGCGAAGACGGAAAATTCAGTAAAAAAATCACGCTGAAAGTCAGTGACTTTCGGTCCGCCCTGATCCAGGCCAAATTTCTGGCAAAAAAGGGGATCTGGGTTTCCGAGTTCCGGATCGAATCCGGGCTGAACTGCGGCGGACATGCCTTTGCCACGGACGGCTACCTGCTCGGTCCCATTCTTGAGGAATTCAAAAACAGGCGCGGAGAACTGATCCGGGAGCTCTTCCAGCTCCTCCGGCCCGCGCTGCAGAACCGCGGAATCAACCTGAGCACGGCACCACCCCTGAAAGTCACCGTACAGGGTGGGATAGGTACCACCCAGGAAGACCGTTTCCTCCTCAAGCACTACGAAGTCGACGCGACCGGCTGGGGCAGCCCTTTCCTGATGGTACCGGAAGCTACCAACGTAGATGAAAGCACCCTGGATGACCTGATCCATGCCCAGCCCTCCGACTACTATGTAAGCAACTCTTCTCCGCTTGGCGTACTTTTCAACAATTTCAGAAAAAGCAGCGCAGAAAAACAACGCCTGGAACGTATCGCCAAGGGAAGGCCCGGCAGCCCGTGCAAGAAAAAGTACCTGGTGTCCAACACCGAATTCACCGAAGAGCCGATATGTACGGCCTCGAGGGTTTACCAGCACCTCAAAATAAAGCAGCTCAACTCCGCCGACCTTTCTGAGGAAGAACGGGAAAAAAGCATAAACGCCGTCACCGAGAAGCTTTGTCTCTGCGAGGGGCTCAGCGCCGCCGCCCTGCTGAAAAACGGGCTGCTTTCTCCCAGGGAAAACAAGGCAGTAGCCATCTGCCCGGGCCCTAACCTGGCCTGGTTTTCAGGAAAATACACCCTGGAGGAGATGATCGGGCATATTTACGGCCGGATCAACCTGATCGCCCGCGACAACCGTCCGCATATGTTCATCAACGAGTTGACCCTCTATGTCACCCATTACCGGAAAAACCTGGAGGAACAACTGGAGAATTTCAGCGATAAAAAGCAAAAATACCTCGGCAAATTCAGGGATCAGCTCCTGGAAGGCGTATCCTATTACAAGGCGCTGATCCCGCAGATCACCAACCAGGCCACCCATTATCTCCAGGAGATGCAGGAGCAGTTGGCCGCCCTGGAAGAGACGATCCTGAGCATGCAATCGCCGTCACCGGCAGCTGAGATGGTAAACCGCTGAGCGTATACACAGTCAAAAAAACAGAAGGCCCTGTTTGTATAACATTTTTTTCCCCGTACCTTTGCGCCAGATTTTTCGGCAACGGCATAAAATGCCGTTGCCGGGAGGGTCCCGTAGCTCAGCTGGATAGAGCAACAGATTTCTAATCTGTCGGTCATAGGTTCGAATCCTATCGGGATCACAGGAGAAAAGGAAAGCCTAACTATCAGATAGTTGGGCTTTCCTTTTGAAAAAGCACGCTGAAAGCTGTTTTTACAGCCCGCAAGTACTTTAGCCGAATACAATTTTACGGACCGCTCCCCCGGTTTCTCTAACTATTACCGGCTGAAAATGATCGACCGGGATGGTTCCTTCGAGTACTCCCGGATTATCGTGATCGAAAATGCAGGGGAGCAGGCTTTCGTGGGGAGCTTCTATCCCAACCCTTCAAGTGGGAAAGTACGGGTCAATGTGAATGCACCGGAAAGTGGCCGATGGATCCTGACCGTGGTCGACGTCAATGGAAGAAACATTACCAGACGGTCGCGACCTGAAGAAGGGAAAGAATACCATAACCCTTGAACATTTTGTGGACGGAATCAATCTCGTGCGTTTTGAGTACGGCCGGTTTTCAGAGGTGAAAAAGCTGATCCGGGATTAGCGTGGGGAGTAGCACCTGCCACAACCGTATTAAGGAATCACGTGAATGCTCAGGACTTAGTTGAGCGCAGCCAACTGGTTAAGAGGTCGAAACGACTGCACGCGTACATTGCCGAGCGCATCGGCTAAAGCTGCCGCCCGCTTAACCTGCCGTCAAATACGAGCGGAGCCGTTGAGATCACCCGGATTTTCCTGGCGTCGGGATGATCCGGGTTGATCAGATAATTGTATTCCTGTGAGACAATCACACTCGGTACGCGCAATACTGCTCCCTGCCTCTGCACAACAAAACCGTCTCCGATGAGCTGCGTCGCCCTGCCGGGCGGACGGGCATCCCAGTTGTCGGGTAAGGAATCATCAGGCAATTGCAGTATCTGAATGTCAGAAGGGATCTCAATTTCGACCACGAAGCGGTCAGCAGGTAAATCCTCGCTCAGGTCCAGATGTACCGAAACTTCCAGGAGTGCCAGGGCCCGGGAGCCCGAAGTATAGGCCAGATAGGTATGAAGGCTGTTCCATCGAAATCCTTCGTTCATAGCGGCCCCGATCCCGCTTAGGGTCCGGCTAAGATATTTCTCTCTTTCTATCCGGTACACACGCATCAGGCCAGGTTTCCGTATTCAAGCCTGTTCAGACAGCTTTTCACTTCCTGTATCCCCGTCACGGAATCCAGGAGGCTCCCCGGGCTCACGCTTCCCAAAGACAGATTGGGCTTCCTCATCCAACGCAGAAACTTTTCGTCTTCCCCGTTAAAAACCCTCGTTCCAAAATCGAGCAGCTCGGTAAGCAGTAAAATGGTCTCACTGTCCCGGCCATCCAACAGCGCATCCTCCCGCCTCTTTTTGTTGTAGGTCGTCTGGGGCAGATTAAAAATAGGCAGCACGTCCTTTAAAGGCAGATGCATCCTCCGGCCGATTACTTCGATCGCTGCATAAGGTATTCCTTCCCGTATGATGTTCACCTTGTCCATACCCGACGACCAGACATATCTTTGTTTTTCTGATACCAGCAAAGAGGACGAACGCCTGTAATCCCCTGCCCGCTCTTCCACAAAATCTCCTTTGGGGTGGAAGTGCTTTGATTTGTTGTCATCTCCTTCCATAAGCAAAGCATTTATACTACTAATGTACAACATTTCTGCTGAAAACAATACTCTTTCTCTCCTTTTTTTCCGGGCAAAGAAGAAAAAGGGCAACGCTGTACGGTATGCGGGCTTCGCTTAGATGGTACATAGGGCCCCGGGAACAGCTGCGCCGTTTACCTGAATATCAAAAAGATGCTGTTTACCTGAATATCAAAAAGAGCTTTTTAGCTGCCGTAACCACCGCCACGACCAATATCCCGGCCAGCAACCCTGTAGTCAGTTCCCCGACCACTGCAGGAAGTCCTTCAACCTGGTGATGTATGTAATCGATGTTATGTACAAAGATACCCCCCGATACCAAGACCAGGGCTATGGTGCCGATAACCCCCAGCATTTTGATAATAACAGGGAGGGATTTTACCAGTAGCCCGCCCACACCGGCCAGCAGGCCTTTTCCTTCCGAACGGCTGATGAGCCTGTAGCCCGTATCATCCATTCTGACGATAATCGCCACAATCCCGTATACCCCCGCCGTAGCCAGCAGCGATACCACCGATACGGTGACGATCTGGATAGGCAGGCTCCTGTCCAATACGGTCCCCAACGCTATTATTACGATTTCCACCGACAGTATAAAATCGGTAGTAACCGCTGATCTGATCTTCACCTTCTCGGCTTCCGGCCCGCTTTCCTCCTTCTCTTCGATGACCTGCCCTTCCGTCTTGCCCCGGTGAAATAAATATTCGATGATTTTCTCCATCCCTTCATAGGCCAGGTAAAACCCGCCCAGCACCAGCGCTGCTTTTATAGCCAGCGGGAAAAATACGTTGAGCACCAGGGCTATGGGAACAATGATTACCTTGTTAAGAAATGAGCCCTTGGTAATTGCCCATAAAACCGGGATTTCACGGGAAGCAAGAAAGCCTGTAGCTTTTTCTGCATTGACAGCAAGGTCATCCCCCAGGATGCCCGCTGTTTTCCGGGTGGCGATCTTGCTGGTAACGGCTACGTCGTCCATCAGCGCCGCTATATCGTCCAAAATTGCAAATATTCCTGATGCCATTTTCTGGTTATTGCCGTGCAGCTGTAAAAGTAGGAATATAAATTCAATTTCATGCCGGGCCTGACCTGTCCGCCGACGGCAAGTGCCGGATCAGTCTGACGGGAGCCGGCGGCCGCGCAGGCCGCCTTTGCTTCTTCTGCCAGTGTCCGAAATCACCAGGTATCCGTAGCCGGGGAATCGCTTTACCAGCTTTTTTCCTTCCTGCTTTCCCAGAACCATCACCGAGGTGCTCAGCGCATTGGCCAATTCGGCCGACGGACCTGCAATGGTTACGCTGATCAGGCCTGTGGCAGGATAGCCTGTACGCGGGTCAATAATGTGTGCATACCTTTTTCCTTCAATTTCTGCGTATTTGCTATAGCTCCCCGAAGTAGCCAGGGATGCTTCCCCGACAGGCAGGGTACGGATCGTCCGGCCCGCTCTGAAAGGATCGCCAATGCCGACGATCCACTCCCGGCCGTCGGCCTGCGTTCCCCAGGCTGACAGATCTCCGGATGCATTGACAATCCCCCCTTTTACACCTGCCTGTTTCATCAGCGCCCGCCCGCGATCGGCAGCATATCCTTTTCCGATCGATCCGAACCCTATCTTCATCCCTTCTGCCGTCAAAAAGATGGTGGATGCGCTGCTGTCCAGCACGATGCCGGTATAACCTACCTTTTCCACCGATTTGCGGACCGTCTCCCCGGATGGTACGGCGGTCATGCTTCCGTCAAATTTCCAGACTTTGTCCATGGCTGCGGTGGTGATATCGAAGGCCCCGCCGCTCATACGTGAATAAGCAATCGCCCGCCGGGTGAGCTCGAACACCTCGCGGTCTACCTTCACCGGTCTTATGCCGGCATTCCGGTTTACGTCTGAAACCTGTGTTTCCGGCTTCCATTCGGAAATCAGGTTCTCGATACGGCGGACCTCTTCCGCTACCTCCCCGATCCGCTGCAGGGCCGGGATAGTATCGCGCTCCACAATCGTAATGTCAAACACCGACCCCATCAGGATAACCCGGCGCTTTAGCTGCACCTGTGCAGAACAAGTATTCATTACTTCCGCCCAGGCCATCAGCAATAACAGCCCGCCTCCCCGTATCCAGCGCCCCGGCTTGTACATGTCAGTAACAATCTGTTAACACCTGTCCCCTGGCCGTATAATAGCTCAGTTCCCTGTTGTGTCCGGACCGGCAAATTTCGTCCAGCACCAGCTCCACATCCCTGAGCATTTTCAGTGAGCCACATATCATGATGACGCCGCCGCCGGACAGCAGACCGGAAAAAAACTGTGCGTCCTCACGAATCAGATCCATGACGTACTGCGGATTCTCTTCCCTGGAAAGCGCAACCCGGAAAGTTTTCAGCCGGTTGGCGGCCAGCTGATCCGCCGCGAACCGGCGGTATTCTTTCACCAGCGTATTGTCGTGCCTGAAGCCCGCATACAAATGGACAGGCACCCCGCGGTGGTTATCCATCACCATACCCAGGAAAGGCGCAATACCCGTACCGTTTGCAATCATCGCCACGCTCCCCGCTTGTGCCGGAAAATGAAAGCCGGCATTCTTCATCACGCGCGCACTGAGCAGATGGTTTTCCTCCAGCCTGTACAGGTACCCGGAGCCCAGGCCATCCGGATACAGTTTGACGACAAGCTGGATAAGGCCGTTGCTCCTGCCGATCGAATAGAAACGCTCCCGTCCGTCGCCCGCGGGATATATCGCCAACAGGTCACCTGACTCGAACGCAACAGCCGGCTCCGGCCTGAGCAACAGCCGGAACGTCGAGTTGTCCTCACTGACAAGGGTCTTACCGACGACCCTGAGCCTGGACAACCCGGTCACTTTCATCTGGTAAACTGCAGGAGCGGTGGCCAGCGCGATAAGCGACTTCTCGCTCCAGGCGTGTACCCATTTGACGAACTCTCCCGGAGAGCGGTCGTTGACCGTATAAAGTGTTGTAAAACGGCTGGCCCAGGCCTGGCCTGCCAGCAGCTCATCCACCTGCCCGGCAAAGCGGCAAAAGTCGGGATAAGCCTTGGAGCCAAAGCCGACCACCGAAAAATGAAGCCGGCGCGGCTGCGGATGCTGCCTGACCAGGTATTCGAAATTGGCGGCATTGGCCGGGGCGCTGCCCAGGCCATAGGTCGATGTAAATAAGATGAGATGAGTGGCTTCGGGAAAAATACCGTAACTGTCCATTCCGGCCAGGTAAGAGCGCCTGCCGTCAGCCAGCAGCTGCCGGTGGATCTGGTTTGCAAAAAATAGCGTGCTTCCGTTTTCCGATCCGACAAGCAGGATAATTTCCGCATGCTGAGGTCTGAATTTATTTTTTATCCTGGTCTGGGTCCGGCGGAAAGTGATCGCGAATCCGGTATAAATGAAAGCCAGGATATTCAGAGAAGCGATGCCCAGGACAATTGCCCACCAGGCGTTGGTCCGGCCGGTATGCAGATCCAGGCTCAGCTTCTCCAGGAGAGCGGCATAAGGATAGGAGACGGCTTCCAGTACCTCACCGTTCAGCTGGCTGACGGTCAGCATCCTGTCCTTCAGTTTAATGACGAAATGCTCTTCGGGATCATCCGGCACAAAAGGGAACTCTACTTTTTCCACTTCCGACAGCCGGATCTGCTGAAACGACGGAAACTCCGCCGCCTTTCGTGCCGGCGTCTCACCGGGAATCCCGAAGACCTCCTTTTCCTGCCCCGGCTTTTTCACCAGTTCCACCCGGATCAGGAACAGGTAAGTTCCGGTCAGGGCAAGCAGGAAAACCGGGACCAGGAGCAGCCGCCCCGAGAACACATGAAAATACTGGTTAAAAAAATCATTGTTGATCCGGGAAAAAAAATGGGCTATCCCCTGCTGGCGCTTTATGATAAGCAATACCCCGGTTATCGTAATGAGCAAAAGAAGAAATGACGCCAGGCCCACGATGATCCGGCCGGTTTCCTTGAGAAAAAGAGACCGGTGCAGGGCAATGTTCCATTGGACAAACTGGCTTTTCGGCGCCACCTGCCCCAGCACCTTTCCATCGCGCGGATCTATATAGGCATTTATACGGTTTCCCTCCCCGTCCGTCGCATCGATTGTCACAAACCGGTTGTGATCGACCGACAGCTCGATGATTTCCGGGTAAACCCCGGATAATACCGGAACGACTTCGGAAAGTGTGAGGGAATCGAAGTCCTGAACCCGGTGGGCAGGCCATTTTTCGTAGACGGCGTCTATCGCCAGGACGACGCCTGTCACGGCCAGGATCAGTAAAAATAAGGATGAAATAACCGCTAACGCTAAATGAGCATACCTCCAGACCGATAACGTCATCCCCGCTACTGAGCTTTACTTAGTTTGACAAAACGTATATATCCTTTTCCGTTGGCACGCTCGGTAATCCCTTCGGTAGTAAGGGCAATCTCTGCATCGGTAGTGTGGTATTTCTGCTCCTCCACTGCCGATTCAAACCGGAGCTTGTATCCCTTGTTAAGCTTGGCGTCTTCGATTTCGATGGTCCGCATGGCACGGTCTCCGCCGGAAACGGAGGCTCCCGTTACGGCGCTGAGCTTTGATTTGGCCTTGGTTTCGAATTTATACCATTCCTTCAGCGTATTATACCACTGCTTATCCGGACCCAGCACGCTCAGCGTCTTCTCGTAGGCCCCCTGCGGGTTAATCAGGGAAATCACGACATAGGCAGCCTCCCCTTCGTAGCTGTTCATCTGGATCATACACTTGTACTTGGACGATTGGGCAAAAGAAACCGTCGACCAGCCGGTCATGCAAAGGACCAGCAAAAGAAAATGATTAGTATTCTTCATTATGCATAAATTTCAATACCTGATTTACAATATTTTGCGGATACGTCCCTCTGCCGGGTCTTGAAATCCCAAAAA
>JBEBSO010000080.1:0-10362 GCA_040394275.1 Telluribacter sp. | reverse complement strand
TACTTGTCCAGATTTTCAAATGAACTTTCAAGGCCTTCTTTGAAACCCATTTCAAGCACCATTTCAATTTCTTCAAAACTGTTGTGCGTTGAAACAACGGTAACCATTGTCCTTCCGTCAGCTTCGCTAAACGCATTTTCAAATCTACCTGTCGGAGAATCAGGATTTGCAATTCCGTTCTCATCACAAAAAACATCTGTGCCTGAAAAATTTTTGTGCAGCACAATTTTTTCATAGTTCTGCCTGCCCGAGTTTTTTTGATTTTCGGGAGGTATAATCATACCATTGGTCGAGGATTTCGGGGGTTGTCCACGCTTCCCAAACCAATTCAAGGTTTGCAGCAAATTCCCGTTGTACAATGATCGTGTTGTTCTCTTTGTTGATTACAAAGTCAAACTTTAAGTTGCTGTTCATTTTTCCTTGTTTTTAATTGTTAACAATACTTTGTCAAGTTGGTTAAACCGGTTTTCCCAAATCTTACGGAACTGGTCAAGCCATTTATCTATTTCCTTCATTTTATTTACTTCGAGTTGGTAGTAGATTTCTCTGCCTTGTTGTTTTTGAGAAACCAACCCGCACCCGGTCAAAATTTGTAAGTGCTTTGAAACGGCCTGTCGTGAAGTATCAAAATGCTTAGCAATAGCGTTTGGTGTCATTGCCTGTAATGCAATAAGTGTAATAATGGCCCGTCTTGTCGGGTCGGCTATCGCCTGAAAGATATCTCGTCTTGTTTCCATTGTGCAACTAAATAATTGCGAATATATGCAATTATTTAGTTGCACAAGTTTTTTTATAAATTCTTTTTGTCGGGATAAAATTTGAGTTTGTTATATAATTTATATTATGTTAAATAAATAAAACAAACCCGGCCTATTAAACCCGGCCATCTGTCTTTTATCTGTCTCCCGGAAACAAAACATCCCCGGTTTATCGCCGGGGATGCTGAGGATCTTTTTATCAGCTGTAGCCGATGGGCTTAATTTTCCACGCAGGGAACTGATTTGGACTCGAACTCGGAAATGATCTTGCTCACGGTGTCCAGGTTCTCCTTGGCGTCGGAATCCGCCTTTACGGCCACGGCTTTCTCAAAATAAGGCCTTGCCTTTTTGAAGCGCCCGCAGATGCGGCTCTCTACTTCGCGGCCCCGTTTCTGGTAGTCCGCCAGGCTCATGTTGTCTACCTCTTTCTTGATTTCTACGGCCTCGTTATAGTAAAATACGCCCACGCTGTACAGGGCATCGTAGTTGTTCTCTTCGAGCGCCAGCGCTTTCTGGTAGTTTTCCAGGGCTTTCTTTTTCTGCTCCTGGTTCCTGGCCTTCGCATCTGCCAGCTTACGCTCCTGTTCGGCCGGGTCCACATTGGCGGCTGCGGCAGCGACGGCTTTCGCTTCCTCCTCGATCCTGGCGATTTCCTCCACGGTTTCCTCGCGGACGCGCTTGGCTTCGGTCAGCTGGCGGTTCAGCTCGGCTAGGTTCCTGGGCTTCTTGGCGATCAGCCCGTTCAGGCGTTTGATTTCGGCGTCAAAACCTTCCAGCCGGCCTTTTTCGCCTTCCAGCTGCTTGTCCAGCCTGGCCTTCCTGGTGGTGGCATTGCCCAGCTTGTCTTCGATCTGGCGGATCTCGCTCGCCGACTTCATGGCGCCGTTGTCGTACATGATGGCCAGGTTCAGCACATTGGTCACGTTTTTGGGGTCTCCCTCTACCAGCGCCGCCAGTTCGCGGATCGCCCCGGCTTCGTCACCTGACGAAATCATGATGTTTACGATCTCCGCTTTCAGGTCCTTATTGTCGGGGTTTTGCGCAATCCCTTTCCTGATGGCATCCAGGGCCTTGTCAAACTGCTTCTCGTTTTTGTATATCTGGCTCAGGCTGTAGAATACACTGGCATCCTTGCCGCCGTTCTGTATGAATCTTTCAAATCCTTTCACCGCGTTGGCATTGTCGTTGTTCTGCTGGGCGGCAATGGCGCCGTACAATGCGGCTGTCGTATCCTGCGTATAGAGACCGGTGGCGTAGTTGAAGAAGGTATGGGCCTCCCCCATCTTTTTGATCTGGTACTTCTGTACGGCCTGGTTGAGGAATGCCTGGTACAGGTCGCTCTGGCCGCCGCCTGTCAGGATTTTTTCGGCTTCCTTGGCGTCTTTCCCCGGCTCTCCTTTCTTGGTTTTGTCCAGCTCCACCACTTTCTTGTAGGCTTCCATGGCGGTCAGGGCAGCGCTGGAATCCAGGTCTGCATACCTCAGCGCAATGTTTTCGTAGGTCTTGGCCCTGGACAGCCAGGTAGAAGCCTTCAGACTTGCTTTCGGATCTTCTATGCTCTTATCACTCTTTTCTTTATCCTTCTTTGACTGATCTCGCATGGCTTTTGCTATTGCATCATCCTGCGCATACAGGCCTGTGCAAAACAATCCCATGATTGACATTAACAGCAGCTTTTTCATAAAAAATAATCGTTGTTTAGTGTTTCCTAACTTATAAATATTGCTCAATTATTGCTTTCTCCGGGCTCTTCCGGCGCTGCAGGCCCTTCTCCGCCCTCCTCGCCAGGACCGCCTTCCGGCGCCTCCTCCTCTTCCCTGACGATCCGGGTCACGGTGGAAATCTCGTCCGAATCGGAAATCCTGATCAGCTTTACTCCCTGGGTATTCCTGCCCGCCTGGCGGATGGTGTCCACGGCAATGCGGATGGCAATGCCGTTCCTGGTGATGATCATGAGATCATCCTGCTCGGTTACTTCCTCGATGGACACCAGCTTGCCGACCTTTTCGGTGGCATTCATGGTATACACGCCTTTGCCGCCCCGGTTGGTCACCCGGTAGTCCCCTATCGGCGAGCGCTTGCCGTAGCCGTTTTCCGATACGACCAGCAGCTGGGCGTCCTCCCGGCTGATGCAAACCATACCAACCACTTTGTTGTTCCTGTCCTCGCTCTCCAGGTTGACGCCTTTGACCCCGGTAGCCGTCCTTCCCATCGGCCGCACAGCCTTTTCATTGAAGCGGACTGCCCGGCCTGCGCTGGTAGCAATCACGATGTCATTGTCGCCGTTGGTCAGCGCCACGTTCAGCAGGCGGTCGCCCTCGTTGATAGAGATGGCGATGATCCCGTTCTGACGGGGCCGTGAGTAGGCTTCCAGCAGGGTTTTCTTGATGATACCATCCTGCGTACACATGATGATATAATTGTTGTTGATATAGTCCGCGTCGCTGAGGGTCCTCACGTTGATCACGGAACGGATCTTATCGCCCGGCTCGATGCTGAGGATGTTCTGGATCGGCCTTCCCTTCGAATTTTTGCTGCCTTCCGGCACTTCATAGACTTTCAGCCAGTACAGCTTGCCGAATTCCGTAAAGAACAGCAGGTAGTTGAGCATGGTAGCGGAAAACAGATGCTCGGTAAAATCCTCGTCCTTGGTCTTCACGCCCCGGGCGCCTACCCCGCCCCTGGATTGCGTCCGGTATTCCCCGAGCGGCGTACGTTTGATGTATCCCTGCTGCGATATGGTGATCAGCATTTCTTCGTCGGGGATCATGTCCTCGTCGCTGAACTCCTCGGCGGCATACTCGATCTGGGTCCGGCGGGCATCCCCGTACCGCTCCCTTACCTCCAGCAGCTCCGTTTTGATCAGCGCAAATTTCCTGGATTCGTTGGCCAGTATATCTTTCAGATCGGTGATCAGCTTCATGATCTCTTCGTACTCCTGCACGATCTTCTCCCTTTCGAGGCCTGTCAGGCGCTGCAGGCGCATTTCCAGGATCGCCTTGGCCTGGATTTCGGACAGGCTGAACTGCGTGATCAGCCCGCCTTTGGCATCTTCCGGATCACGGGAGCTGCGGATCAGGTGAATAACCGCGTCGAGGTTGTCGAGCGCGATGAGCAACCCTTCCAGTATGTGCGCCCTCTTCTCGGCCTCCCGCAGGTCGTACTCGGTACGGCGGGTCACCACGATGAGCCGGTGATCGACGTAATGTACGATCAGGTCCTTCAGGTTGAGCAGCTGCGGCCTTCCCTTCACCAGCGCTACGTTGTTGACGCTGAAAGAGGACTGCAGCGGCGTATATTTGTACAGGTGGTTGAGCACGATGTTGGGAATCACATCCTTTTTCAGGTCAAACACGATCCGGACGCCGTCACGGTCCGATTCGTCACGGAGATCGGAAATACCGTCCAGCTTCTTCTCGTTGATCAGCCCGGCGATCCGCTCCACCAGCAGGGCCTTGTTGACCATATACGGGATTTCGGTGAAGACAATCTGCTCCTTGCCCGATTTGGTCACTTCGAAGTTGGACTTCGCCCGGATCAGGATTCTTCCCCTGCCGGTTTCGAAAGCCGATTTCACGCCCTGGTACCCGTAAATGGTCGCCCCGGTAGGGAAATCCGGCGCCTTGATATACTGCATCAGCTCGGCGACGGTGATGTCGTTGTTTTCGATGTAGGCTATTGTCCCGTCTATGACTTCCGACAGGTTATGGGGAGCCATGTTGGTCGCCATCCCTACCGCTATGCCCGAAGCCCCGTTGACGAGCAGGTGGGGGAACTTGGCAGGCAGCACGGTGGGCTCCTGGAGAGAATCATCAAAATTGGGCTGAAAATCGACGGTATCCTTATCGATGTCGCTGAGCAGCTCATCCGAAAGGCGCTTCAGCCTGGCTTCGGTATAACGCATGGCCGCCGCGGAGTCTCCGTCCATCGAGCCGAAGTTGCCCTGCCCGTCCACCAGCAGGTAGCGCAGGGACCAGTCCTGGGCCATCCGAACCATGGTATCGTATACGGAGGCATCTCCGTGCGGATGGTATTTTCCCAACACCTCCCCTACGATACGGGCCGATTTCTTGTGCGGTCGGTTGTACTTTACCCCCAGCTCCTCCATGCCGTACAACACCCTCCTGTGTACCGGCTTGAGGCCGTCGCGGACATCAGGAAGCGCGCGTGAAATAATAACCGACATGGAATAGTCGATGTAGGCACCCCGCATTTCTTCTTCAATGTTAATCGGGATGATGTTTTCTCCGGAAGCTTCTGCCATAAATTCAGATTATAGTCAATACTCTGGTATAAAAATTAAATTAAATATGCATATAATGCAAAAAGAATGGATATATTCAACCAAATTACGTGATTATTCGTCGTTTTAACAAGAAACCCGCCCGCTAAAAAACCCAAAAAAATCGTGTCCCGGAATGCCGGCCGGGGACGTTACCGAAAACCGGGCCCGCAGGTAAGTCGTATTCCGGTGACAAATCCGGGACGGGCAGACGGCGTTGCGGGCAAAAATTCTTCCCTTCATGTTAAATTACAATAAATTCCTTCCTAAATTAAGCGCCTCATTGGTCATTTCCTTTTTACTCCCTATGCTTTTACTTCTCACTTTCCTGTCCATCATCGTGCTGGTGCTCCTGATTGTCGGCCTCAAGCTGGACACGTTCATTTCCTTTCTCCTGGTTTCGATCTCGCTGGGCCTGGCCACAGGGATGCCGGTGGCCAAAATCTCGGAAGCCGTGCAGAAAGGTGTCGGCAGCACGCTGGGCGACCTCGTGCTGATCGTCGGCTTCGGCGCCATGCTCGGCAAGCTGGTGGCGGACAGCGGCGCTGCGCAGCGGATCACCGATGCGCTGATCGGCCTGTTTGGAAAGAAATACATTCAATGGGGTATGGCCATCTCCGGCTTTATCATTGGGATCCCTCTTTTTTACAGCGCGGGTTTCGTGATCGTGATCCCGATCATCTTCATGATCTCGGCCACGGCCGGCCTGCCCTCACTCTATGTAGGCATCCCGATGCTCTGCGCGCTTTCGGTGGCGCATGGCTACCTGCCCCCGCACCCCTCCCCGACGGCCATCGTGGCCCAGCTCCAGGCCGACATGAGCAAAACGCTCCTGTATGGCATCGTCGTGTCGATCCCGGCCATTGTCTGCGCGGGCCCGCTGTTTGCCGGCACCCTCCGCAAATTTGACACGAAGGTCAACACCAGCCTGTTCAGCCTGAAGCCAAGACCCGCGGAAGAGCTCCCCGGCCTCACGGTCAGCGTGGTGACGGCGCTCCTGCCGGTTTTCCTGCTCACTTTCATGTCCTGGCTGAAAAGCCTGACACTGTCAGATTCTTTACCTGCGGTAAGAACCACTCTCCACCTGCTTGCAGAGCCCTGGTTCGGCATGCTGATCTCGGTACTCTTCGCGTCTTACACGCTGGGCATACGCAGGGGCCTCTCCATGACCCAGGTGACCAAATCCTTCGAGGAAGCCTTCAAAAGCATTGCGGTCATCCTGCTCATCATTGCCGGCGCGGGAGTATTCAAACAGATGATGACGGAAAGCGGGATCAATGCCTACCTGGCGGAAAACCTGAAAAACGTCGATATATCCCCGCTGGTGCTCGCCTGGGGAACTTCCGCCATCATCCGCGTGTGTGTAGGCTCGGCCACCGTAGCCGGCCTCACTACGGTGGGGATACTCGGCCCGATGATCATGAGCAGCGGGGTCTCCCCGGAGCTGGCCGTCCTGGCGATCGGTGCGGGCAGCCTGATGTTCTCCCACGTAAACGACGGGGCTTTCTGGCTCTTTAAGGAATATTTCAATGTTACTTTGAAGGAAACTCTGCTGACCTGGTCGATGATGGAAACAATTGTTTCGATTGTCGGGTTATTAGGAGTACTAGTGCTCCAGGCGATCATCTGATCGCGCCGGACACCGCAATTGTTTTATTCAATGGTTCACCTTAACAGTTTTTATTATGATTGATAAACAAGCCACAGCCGTTTGGAACGGAACAGGAAAAGACGGCAAAGGGGTGGTTTCCACCCAAAGCGGGGTATTGTCATCGTCCCCCTATTCTTTTGCCACCAGGTTTGAGAATGCCCGGGGCACCAACCCGGAGGAGCTGATCGCCGCCGCACATTCGGGGTGCTATGCCATGAAGCTGAGCTTTGACCTGGTAGCCGCCGGCTTTACTGCGGAGGAGCTGGATGTGACCGCCACGGTATCGCTGGACCCGGCAGCCGGGGCGGTGGTGAAAAGCGCGCTGACGCTCAAAGCAAAAATCCCTGGGATCACCGCCGACCAGTTCCTGGAAATTGCCGACAGCGCAAAGAAAAACTGCCCGATTTCGAAGCTGCTGAATGCTGAAATTACGCTGGACGCCTCGCTGGCCTGAAAGCTGATTTACGGGGCTATCCTTCCAGGATAGCCTCTTTCCCTGAAACCGAATATAATTCGGAAAAGAGGTTTCAAATATAAAAAAGGAGGCAAAAAAAGTTCCTACACCATCTAAAAGAGGCTCAATAACGGCGTATAAGCGGTGATGTTCAGAATAATATTCGGATGTTTATTCCCATGGAACGGCTCCGGCCTCTCCTCTTTCCCTACTCCCGTATCCGCTCCTCCTTCCACCTGCGGTAAAATTCGGGCGCAATCAGCTGGAGCTCCCGCTTTTCCTGGTCGATAAACACCTGCACGGTCTTGCCGGTAGCCACTATCTCCCCGTTTCCGGCGTTGAGAATGGTGTATTCAAAAACTACCTTAGCGGCCTTGGAAGGTATATAGCGGGTAACGACGCGCAGCCGCGCGCCGTAAAAAACAGACGATTTGTAATCGACTTCCAGTTTCACCACCGGTACGAAATACCCCTGCGCAGCCACCGTCAGGTAAGGAATGCCGTGCTGCTTACCGAAAGCTTCCCTCCCGTCTTCAAAAAACTTCACATAGTTGCCGTGCCAAACCACGCCCATCGCGTCGGTTTCGCTGAAGCGGATCTCGATGTCTATTTCGGCGGAAAGTTGCGCATCCATCAGGTCAATACAATTTTCATTTCTCCTTCCAGCAGCTTCCGCTCGCCGGCAAACACCGTACCGCGGATCAGGAAGATCGTTTCCATATGATAAAGCACCTCGACCAGGGTTTCTATCGCCTGGCCGGTCGCGGGAAATTCATATACTTCCACCCGGTTGACGGCCCCGATAAACCCTACCCGGGCGCCTGTCCCCGACTTGCTGTCGAGGTAGCCAAATCCCAGCGCGCAGGTCTGGGCGATGTTTTCCAGCAGGCCGGCTTCGGTAAACCTTCCCTGCTCGGCCAGCAGATGCCCCGGATCCAGGAAAAAATCCGTTCTGAACCGGTTTTCACCGGCTTCCAGCAGGCGGTCTACCAGCACGAACGGAGGCCGGTGCGGCAGATAGTCCGTCACTTGCTCCCTGCTTACCTTCATCGGCTAAAAAAGTTAAAATAGTTAAACCATTGCTCGGGATTTCTCCTGACGCGGTTTTCCAGCTCCTGCACGTACAGGGCGGCAATCTCTTCCGGCTTTCTCTTCCCGGTGACGGGGCGCGTCGCGCTGAGAAAATACCTGTAGCCGGCCTCCTTTACGCCGAACACAAAGGTAACCGGCGCATCGAACTTGGCTGCAATAATAAAAGGTCCGAGGGGAAATTTTGCTGGAATACCGAAAAAAGGCAGCTCGACGGATTTTGCCCCGTCCAGCAGCCGGTCGGCATGTATTGCCACAAACTCGTTCTGAGCCAGGGCATTACGTATTTTTATAACATGGGAAAGGTCGTCCCTGATCGGGATGACATGGAACCTGGAACCTCCCGTGGAGCGGTCGAGATACTGCTTGATGTGCGCCAGCTCGGCATCCAGCATCACGATATTGATGGTCGGCGTCACCCTTCCTTTGAGCAGGTTGCCGGCCATCTCCCAGTTGCCGAGGTGCGCGCTCAGCAGGATTCCCCCCTTACCTCCCTCCTTCATGGCGATCAGGTAATCCTCGTGCTCGAAAGACAGCTGAAACTTCGCCCCTTTCCCGACCAGGAACACCATCCGGTCGATAAGCGTCTGCCCGAATACCCGGAAATTGCGCAGGGCCAGCCGGTTCGCCTGCCTCTTGTCAAGGCCCAGCGCCCGCCTGTAAAAACCGTTCAGCACCTTCCGGGGCCCGGAGACAAACAGGAAGTAGTAAGGAGCAACCAGGTATTCCAGGAAGAAATAGGCTACACCGGGGCCGAAATACCTGATAAAGAAAATAAAAATCCTGTAGCCGAGGAGCGTGCCCCGCGTCTTACCATCCCACTCTGCCATTAAAAAATATATTTCCGGAGTGCATCAGGCCCCGACATGACTTCCCATGCGGCTTTCGACGAGCCTGAAGAAGTCGTCGAAGGTAACTATGCTTTTAAAATCCTCGCCCGTAAACTTGAGATTAAAGTTTTCCTCAATAAGCACCACCAGGTCCACATAGTCGAGACTATCCAGGTCCAGGGTATCCTTCAGGTCATTTTGGGGTTGAATCAGATCCTGATCAACTTCAAATTCTTCAGAGAGGAAGTTCTTCGTTGTTTGTATAATCCCGTCAAATGTCATCACGCGTTTATCGTTTAAAAAGCAGTACAAAAATAACGGAAATTTTCCATTACTCGCCAAAGCAATTTTAAGAATCTGTGAGGAGCCTGCCTGCCCGGGCGGGTCATCCCCTGTGTTTCTGAACGATCAACGTGGAATTTGTACCTCCGAAACCGAAAGAATTGGACAGGAAGCAATCGATCTTCTGCTGCCTGGTCTCGCTGACGATATGGATGCGCGCCGTATCGTCGTCGGGGTTTTCGAAGTTGATATTGGGCGCTATGAAGTCATGCTGCATCATCAGCATGGAGTAAACGATCTCGCTGGCGCCGGCCATCCAGCATTCATGACCGGTCATCGACTTGGTCGAGCTCACCGGCGTGGATTCGCCGAACACCCTGTGGATCGCGATGGCTTCCATGCTGTCGCCCAGCGGCGTGGAAGTAGCATGGGCATTGATGTAGTCCACTGCGCCCGCCCCGATGCCCGCCTGCTGCAGGGCCATGTGCAGCGACCTGGTCTGGCCGTCAAAATCAGGGTTGGAGATGTGGTCGCCATTGGACGAAAAGCCGTACCCGATCAGCTCTCCGAGGATCGGGGCGCCGCGCCGCACCGCCGATTCATAGGATTCCAGTATGACGGTAGCGGATCCGCCGCTGGGCACCAGCCCGTCACGGTCCCTGTCGAAAGGCCGCGATGCCTGCCCGGGCGTCTCCTCCCGGACCGAAAAGGTCCCCAGCCCGTCGAAACTGGCCATCGCATAGGGATTGATCTCCTGGGCACCGCCGCAGATCACCCGTTCCTGGAGTCCCTGCCGGATCAGCAGGTATCCCATGCCGATCGAATGAGAGCCGGAGGCACAGGCAGCGCTCAGGGAAAAGTTGATTCCTTTCAGCTTGAAAATGGTGGCCAGGTTCATATTGACCGTGCTGTTCATGTTCTGGAATATCGCTCCGCTTCCGATCAGCGTAGTGTCTTTCTTCTCCTTCACCTTATCGATCGCCTCTACCACGGAAGCCGCCGTGCTGTCGTTGCCG
>JBEBSO010000079.1:0-10389 GCA_040394275.1 Telluribacter sp. | reverse complement strand
GAAAACCGCCGCCTGAACAGCCGCGTGGCCGAGCTCGAGCAGCTGAAGCCTGCCAATGCGCCGGCTGGCTATCTTCCCGATTCTGCTTTTTCGCAGCGGTTCAGGTTTACCACAGCCAAGGTGATCCAGAGCGAGACCAGCCTTTCAAACAACTACATCACCATTGACAAAGGCACCAAAGACAGGATCGTGCCCGGTATGGGCGTGGTGTCGTCTACCGGTGTAGTGGGTACCGTTCGTTACTGCTCCGACCATTTTTCGGTCATTACGTCTATACTTCATTCCCAGTTTATGGTTTCTACCAAACTGCTGCGGAGCGGGGAGATCGGCACGGCAAAATGGGAGGGCAGGGATCCGGAAGTGATCGGGCTGAGCGACATCTCCCGCTACAAGAGAGTGGTGAAAGGAGATACCGCGGTTACTTCCGATTTTAATGCTGTATTTCCGCCGGGCATCATGGTCGGGACCATCGCCGAATTTTCGGTACATCCTGATCAGACTTCGTTTATGATCGACCTGAAGCTGGCTACGGACTTTAAGAACCTGTCATTCGTGTACGTAGTGGAAAACCGGCAGCTTTCCGAGCAGCAGAAGCTTTTACAAAACATAGAGGGGCAAAAGAAATGAACCTGAGTGAAATCATCAGATATGGGTTGTGGTTCGCGCTTTACATGGCATTGCAGGTATTCCTGCTGAGGAATCTCGTGCTGTTCGACTATGGCTTCTGCTTCATCTATGTTGCGGGGATCCTGCTGCTGCCTGCCCATTACAACAGCACGATCGTGCTCATCCTGTCCTTCCTGACGGGGATCGTTCTTGATTTCTTTTACAACACCTTCGGGCTGCATGCCGCAGCCATGGTGCTTGTCGCTTACCTGCGCCCTTACTGGATCGACCTGCACCTGGAGTTTAAGGACAGCGAACGGGATGAGATCAGCCTTCCCAACCTGAGGGTAGGTCGTTTTGTCACGTTTCTGCTGCCGCTCATCTTTATCCACCATGCCGTGCTTTTTCTGGTGGAGCTCAGCCATTTCGGCCTGATCCTGCAGGCGTTGGCACGTATTGCGGCCAGCTCCTTTTTTACGCTCGCCGCCATCATCCTGTCCCAGCTTTTTGTGCGCCGGTAGCCTGACTTTTTGACGTGCCTGCCGGTAGCCTGATTTTCCCGGAAATTCGGTGCGGGGAGAGAAAATAAGCCGTCCCGGGGCTCCCTGAGGGCCGGAGCGCTGCTTTCCGGTTTCCGGCAAGGGCCCGATTATTTGGGTGCCGACCGCCCGTTGGCATAGGTTTTTTAGCTCAGTATTTTATATTTGTAACCGGGCACAATTATGTCAGTCTCTATGTCAGAATCGCCAGCAAAAGAAGAATATACTGATGATCAGCGGTATGAAGTCTTTAACCGGGAGTTCATGCCTCAGATCAATTCCATGTACAATTTTGCCTTTCGTCTCACCAATGATGAGGACGATGCCCAGGACCTGGTGCAGGATACGTACATGAAGGCATTCCGGTTTATTTCGTCTTTTGAACAAGGTACTAATGCCAAGGCCTGGCTTTTCAGGATCCTGAAAAACAGCTTTATCAACGATTACCGCAAAAAGAGCAAGGAGCCCTCCAAGGTGGATTACCAGGAGGTGGAGACGACGTATAATTCCGACGAATCCGGGGAGTTCCAGCAGCATACCGTAGACCTGCGGGCCGATACCGTCCAGGACATGATCGGCGACGAGGTGGCCAATGCGCTGAATTCTTTGCCGGTGGACTTCCGGACGGTGATCATCCTGTGTGACATAGAGGGCTTTACCTACGAGGAAATGGCCAAGATACTCGACATCCCGATCGGCACGGTAAGGTCGAGATTGCATCGTGCCCGGAATCTTTTGAAGGAAAAACTGAAAAATTATGCTTCATCAATGGGATATGATGCGCGGTGAATGAAACTTTTTTCATAGTCCTTTTGGTTATGCGTAGGGATAAGGTTTTAACATCATATTTGAGAACAAAAAATGGAGGTACCTTCTAATACTTCGGAGCTGGGATCGAAAGATGGGATGAAGCACACATGTGAAAATCATACGGAATGTATGAAGATGATCCAGGCGATCCTGGATGGCGAAGCTTCTGAGGAAGAAAAGGAGCATTTCAGGCAGAATATCGATGTATGCATCCCGTGCATCAAGCAATATCACCTGGAAAAATGCATTAAGGAATCGTTGTCCAATAAGATAGAAAGAAAGCCCTGCCCGGAAAACCTTGTCAATGCCATCAAAGTAAAGCTGCAACTCCTCTGATCCTGCCCGCACCCTTTATTTCCTTTTATTTACTCCTTATCTCCTTTGCTTGTGGAAGGTAAACTGATTATTTTTTCTGCACCCTCCGGATCGGGAAAGACAACTATTGTCCGGCATCTCCTGTCCAGGTATTCAGATAAGCTGGCTTTTTCTGTTTCTGCAACCACGCGTTCCCGCCGGGATTACGAGGCGGAAGGCCATGATTATTATTATCTTCCGGTATCCGATTTCAAGGCAAAAATTGCAGGCGGCGAGTTTGCCGAATGGGAGGAGGTATATGCAGGCAACTATTACGGTACCCTCAGGTCGGAGGTAAACCGCTTGTGGGCGCTTGGAAAATGCGTTCTTTTTGATGTGGATGTGAAGGGGGGGATCCGGCTTAAGGAAGTGTACGGAAGCCAGGCCCTGTCGGTGTTTGTCAAGGTGACCTCCGAGGAGGAGATCCGTAGCCGCCTGTCGGGGAGGGGGACCGAGACGGAGGCTACCCTGGAAACCAGGATGGCCAAGGTGCGCTATGAGCTGAGCTTCGAACGTGAATTTGATGTGGTGCTTGTCAATGACGAGCTGGCCTCCGCCCTGGAAAATGCGGAACGGCTGGTGGAGGAGTTTGTCGGCGTCGTTTAGCTTTCCGTTATGAAAATAGGCCTTTTCTTCGGATCTTTTAACCCCATCCACACAGGGCACCTCATCATAGCCAACACCATGGCTACCTGCACCGACCTGGAGCAGGTCTGGTTCGTGGTAAGCCCGCAAAACCCGTTCAAGAAGAACAAGAGCCTGCTGCATGAGTTTGACAGGCTGGAAATGGTGGAGCGGGCCATCTCCGATAATTACCGGCTGAAGGCGACGGACATAGAATTTCATATGCCCCGGCCCAGCTATACCATCGATACGCTGATCCGGATACTGGAAAAATACCAGCAGCATCAGTTCGTGCTTATTATGGGGGAGGACAACCTCCCGCAGTTTACCCATTGGAAGAACTATGCGCGCATCCTGGAATACGCCGGCCTGTATGTCTATCCCAGGCCGGGCGCCGGAGCGCATCCCTTCAGAGATCACCCGTCCGTCACTTTTGTAAAGGCTCCCCTGCTGGATATTTCTGCTACTTTTATCCGGGAAAATATCCGGGCGGGCCGCTCGATCCGCTACCTGGTGCCTGAGGCGGTAGAGCGGCTGATCGAGGCCAGGAAGTTCTTTCTCTGATTATCGGCTTTTTGTCCGATAATTTAAAATATCGGGTATTTTGCCGATAATTTGAAATATCGGATTATTTGCCGATATTTGGGTATGAACAGCATAATACTGGGCGATATTATCAATTCGCGTGCCGCATCGGAGCCGGAAGAGTACCTTTCCGTAGTGAAGGAAGAGCTGGTATTGTATGGCAATACGCCGTCCAAATGGCAGATTTACAGGGGAGATAGCTTTCAGCTGGAGGTGCCTGACCCGGCCGACGCCTTGCTGGCCGCCATCCGGATCAAAGCGCGGGTGAAAGGGGAAAGCGCAAAGATGGATGTGCGCATGTCCATCGGGATCGGGGGCAAAAGCTACCGTTCGCCGGCGGTAGCGGAGTCCGGGGGTGAGGTATTTTTGAATTCGGCTGCTGCTTTCGACGCGCTGAAGGAGAAAAGGCAGACATTGCTGGTGAGATCGCCCTGGCCCGAATTCGACGAAGCCATCAACATGATGCTTGCGCTTGCCTGCATCACCATGGACAACTGGTCGGTGGCTGCGGCCGAATACATGAGCACCGTACTGCACCACAATCCCGCCACCCAGAAGGAGCTCGCAGCCCTGCTGGGGATCAGCCAGTCGTCGGTGAGCGAGCGGCTGGCGCGGGCACGCTATAACGAGATCATGGCCATGGACGGCTGGTTCCGGAAACGCATCAAGGCACTAATGAATCCCTGATATGACATTATTACTGCAATTGCTTCTTGCGCATTTTGCGGGCGACTTTTTCCTGCAGAAGAATGCGTGGGTGCTTGATAAGGAGCGCAAAAAATGGCGATCCCGTTATCTGTATTTCCATGTCCTGATACATGGGCTCCTGGTGCTGGTGTTTACCGGCGGGACTGCCGGCTGGGAGCTCGTATCTTTCATCGTGCTTTCTCACCTGGCTATCGACGGCATAAAGCTCCAGCTGCAGCGGCCGCGTACAAAGCGCGGATGGTTTTTCGCAGACCAGGCGCTGCATTTTACCATGATCTGGGCAGCAGCGGTCTATGCCGGCGACATGTATTTCAGCTTTGACTTCCTGCACCATCGTGACGATCTGCTCCGGGTGGTTGCCGTGGTATTCCTGCTTTACCCGTGTTCCTTTTTTGTGAAAACCTTCATTAATAAATGGAGCCCGGCGGATCCGGGAGGGGCCGGCAGGTCCCTGCAGGAAGCCGGTAAGATCATAGGCATGATCGAGCGGATCCTGATCTTCATTTTTATCCTCTATGACCAGTGGGAGGCCATCGGCTTCCTGATGGCTGCAAAGTCGGTGTTCCGGTTTGGCGAGCTGAAAACGGCAAACGACAGGAAGCTGACGGAATACATACTCATCGGCACACTCGCCAGCTTCGGAAGCGCCCTGCTGACGGGGCTGCTTGTCCTGAAGCTGACGGCCTAAAATATTTCCTTCCCGTAGGTAATCCCCGAAAGCAGCCCGATCGCATTGAAGCGGAGGATCGCCTTGCGGGCCTGTGAATGCTGCGTATCGCCTGCGCACTGGCTTCCCTTTTCGAGAAAATAGACATAATATTTCTGGTTGCGTCCGCCGAGCTGCTGCAGGTCGGGTTTCCCGAGCAGGTGGCTGATGTCGTCGGCAAATTTCCCGAGCAGCTCGCTTTCCGCCGCTTCAAATTGGGGAAGAAGGTCTTTGCGGATGTCCCTGCACCCCGACCGGTCGGAGCGCCATGCCCTGAGGTCCAGCGTGCCCAGCTGATCCGGGGGGGCGGAACAGGCCGATCCCGCTGCCATCGCCGCGGTAAGAAGTATATGGATCCGGGCGGACCGGACGAATTTCTGGATACGGTTCATGGAGCAAAGATACGTAAATGTCGCCCTGTTGTCCCGCATTTTTACTCCGGACCCTGCCTCCGAAGCGGGGCGCGGGGGCCGGTATTTTCTAAAAATCTTGCAAAAACTGCACTTATTCGGGGAGAATTTTAATAACTTGACGTCGGAACATTTTTGGGGTTAATTTCCTTTTATAAGGGCAAAACCTGAAATTATCTTTTGACGATGAAGCTTGATATATATCACCTGGATGCTTTTACCGACCGGCTGTTTTCCGGTAATCCGGCTGCCGTAATCCCGCTTTCGGAGTGGCTGGCTGACGAGGTGCTGCAGCTGATCGCTGCCGAAAACAATCTTCCTGAAACCGCTTTTTTTGTCCCGGTCGAAGACGGGTTTCATATCCGGTGGTTTACACCCGTTACGGAAGTCGAATTGTGCGGCCACGCTACGCTGGCAGCCGCTCATGTGCTGTTTTCGGAATGGGGGGAAACGGGCAGCACGCTCACCTTCAATTCCCTGAGCGGAAAGCTCAGGGTGATCAGGGACGGCGAATGGCTGACGCTGGATTTTCCTGCAGACAGTTTCCAGGTGGCCGTACCGCCGCCCGCCCTGCACGAGGCCTTGTCGCCGGTGCTTCCCCTTGAAGTCTACAAGGGAAAGACGGATTACCTGGTCGTGCTCGAGAATGAAACGGAGCTCCGCGAGCTGGCGCCTGACATCATCGTACTCTCCACCATCCCGGCGAGGGGTATCATTATGACCGCACCCGGCGACGAAACGGACTTCGTGTCACGGTTTTTTGCCCCCCAGTCCGGCATCGACGAAGATCCTGTGACGGGATCGGCGCATACTACCCTGATCCCCTACTGGGCCAGGCGGCTCCAGAAGCTGACGCTCAGCGCACGGCAGATTTCTGCACGGGGCGGAGACCTCCGTTGTAAGGCAGAGGAGGACCGCGTGCTGATCAGCGGGAAAGTACGGCGCTATCTGCAGGGCCGGATCGAAACAGAGTAGCCGGGAATTTACCGGGGACTGTCGTTTTTCCTGCGGGCGAGCAGCAGGCCTGCAATGACCAGCGTGGTGCCGATCCAGGTGCCCCCGGTAATGGGTTCATTCATCAGCCACCAGGCAAAGAAAAAACCGAATATAGGGCAGAGAAACTGCCATAGGGAGGCTTTTACGGTATCCCGGCTGAGCAGGTAAAACCAGCAGATGAGGCCGAAAATAGATACGGCGATACTGAGCCACAATACCGAAAACCAGAAATTGGCGTCCGCGCGAAATGCGCTGAAATCACCGAAAGCCAGGGTGAGTGGCAGCAGGAAAATACCCCCGAGCATGACCTGCCACCCGTTGATCAGCAGGTTGGGGAGCTGCCAGGGCACCCGCGCGTAATATACGCTCGCCAGCGACACCACAAACATGCTCGTGATGAGCAGGCACACTCCCCCGACCGTGGTTTGCCCGATCCCCAGCAGGGGATATGTCGCTATGGATACGCCTCCGATCCCCAGCGCCAGCCCGGCTATTTCCGCCAGGGTGGGTTTTCTCTTCAGCATCCGCACCGACAGCAGGGTGATGAACAGCGGGCCGAGCGATGTGGCCAGGCTCCCGATTCCCGCCGCGGTATATTTCATAGAAATAACATATAAGCCCAGGTACAGCGTTGTATTTAGAAATCCGAAAACGGCCAGCCGGAGCCATTCCTTTTTTGCGGGGAGGCGGTAGCCGGGCCGGGATCCCGCTGCGTAGGCGAATGCGAGCAGGAGCGGGCCGGCTATAAAGAACCGGGTATTGGCCAGGATGAGCGGATCGGCGGAGTTTAACCCGAATTTGGTGGCAACCGATGCCGATGCCCACAACATGGCATACAGCAACCCGATGAGGATGTTTTTCAAATTGTGTTGTATCGTTTTTCAAAAATACACAGGAATTGATTTTTGAAGGTCCGGTGCTTTCTTTTATTTTTAGGACATGGTTAGAGCTTTTTTTTTATCGGTAATTTTTTTCCTGCCGGTTGACTGTATACACGCACAGAAAATGTGGACCTATGATTTTTCCGGGGATTTTCTTCCCAAGGAAGAAGGTGGGATCGTGCTCAGGCCGCTTGGCGACAAGCCGGGCAGATTCGTGGAGGAAGTGCTGCCCGAGCTGGACAGGAAAAAGAGGAAGGTATATGCGTTCGAGGCCAACTGCGGGTTTCAGTTTGACAACGCAGAGGCCAAAGGTTTTCTGGACAGCTCGTTTACAGTAGAAATTTATATGCGGCTGGACAATCTCGAAAGCTGGAGAAGGGTGCTGGATTTTAAGAACCGGAAGTCCGATAACGGCTGCTACATATACCAGGGTAAATTGAATTTTTTCAACTTTGCTACCGGAGAAAAAGCCCCTGTAAAAGCCGGAGAGTATGTGCATTATGTGTATTCCCGGGATGCGAACACGCAGATGATCCGGATGTACGTAGACGGGGAGTCGAAAATTGAATTCAGGGACCCGGACCGGGAAGGAGCGCTGGACCGGGACCAGGTGTTGAATTTTTTTCAGGATGACCTTTCGGTGAACCACGAGGCCAGCTCGGGCGCAGTCGCATTCGTCAGGATTTATAACCAGGTGATGACGCCGGTGTTTGTCAGGAACAGCTTCCGGCAGATCGCCAGGAGCATCGACGAGCCGCGCCGTCCGGCTGTCAGGCCGTCCGTCCCGTCCCCGGTAACGGTACAGGCCCCCGCGCCCGTTACGGGGCCGCCTTCCGCAGAGATATACGGGAGGGTATATGACTCCCGGAGCCTGAAAGCGCCTTCCCAGGTAGAGATCGTCGTCCGGTCGTTGTCGTCCGGGTCGGAGGAAAGCCGGTACCAGGTGTCGGGCGGGGAGTACCGGATCAAAATCAGGCCTGCCGAAACCTACCGGGTCCTGGCGTATTCGCCGGGGTTTGAGACCAATATCTCCACTGTGCGGGCCAGGGAGGCCGGGACAACGCTGAAGATGCTGATCAGCATGAAGCCGGAGAACTTTTCGGAGCCCATGGCGGTGATTCCTTTTGAAGTGTCCAACGACAGCCTGAGCGCGGAAGCGATGCGCCGGCTGGATGAGATTGCGGTATACCTGCAGTCCAGGCCCGACCTTGATATAAAGATAGACGGCCACACCAACAACGTAGGAGATTTTGACAAAAATGTGACCCTGTCGAAGCAGCGGGCGGAGATGGTGAGAAGCTACCTGGTGACCAGGTCGGTGTCCCCCGGGCGGATCACGACCCAGGGCTACGGGCCTGTCCGGCCCCTGGTGATGAACACGAACGACGAAGCCAGGAGAATGAACAGGCGGGTGGAAGTGTGGGCGGTCCCGTCCTCAAAAAGATAGAGCCACCTTAAAGAAGATGGCTCTATACTGACTATTCCTAAACCCTTAACCTTTTCTACTTGAAAATTCTTTGTCTCTGTGACTTTCTGACGGATAGCCGGAAGGCAAGTCACGCTGTAAATAATTATTTTTAAAAACTCCTCTTTCGTTCCTCAATTATTTACAATACAAATGTAAGACACTTTTTTGAATTATTCATGGTAATGTTCAATTTTTTTTCAACTTTTTTTTTGACGTGCGTCCAGATAGTACATACGTTGTAGCTAATAATTAGCAAGTTGTGCGAAATTTTTCTTAGTATCAGGCCGAAAAACAAAAATAATATTCTTAATTATATCTAATTGGTGGCTGTAAGTTCTGAAAACAATGATTTTACAGTTTCTTAACGTCAGGTTGTTGAAACTCATTTTAATGCAACTATCGGTTGAAATTATTCATTGTGTTTTCTACGCCCGAAGTGCAAAAGGAGAGGATGGCGTCGCCCCCGCGGTCCAAAACTTCGGGCAGCAGGGTCATCTCCTTCTCTTCAAAGGAGGATAATACAAAATCTACCTGCCTTCCTTTGGGAAAGTCATTTCCTACGCCTACCCTCAGCCGGGCATAGGCGGAGGTCTGCAACAATTCTTCAATATTTTTCAAACCATTGTGTCCCCCGTGGGATCCTTTAGGTTTCAGGCGGAGGGTTCCGAAGTCCAGCTGGATTTCATCGACCACCACCAGCAGGTTTTCCACGGGAATCCTGAGCTCCTGCAGGTAGTACCTGACGGCTTTGCCGCTCAGGTTCATGTAGGTGGTGGGCTTGATCAGGTGAATCTGCCGGCCTTTGTGCCGCAGCTCCGCCGTATAGGCCAGCTTATTGAATGTAAAGCCAAGCCCGTGCTGCGCCGCGAGACGGTCGACCACCAGGAAGCCGGCGTTGTGACGGGTAAAAGCATATTCGGGTCCGATGTTGCCCAGGCCGGCGATCAGGTATTTCATACAGCGCGTTGGTTGAGTTCTTTATTTAATCGTGAATAATTTCAAAATCTGATTTAGTAGCCCTAAATTAAGCCCAAATTGCATATTATAAACGGATGAATAAAAAACGCCTAATACTGAGCAGCCCGCTTCTGGAAATTATGACCAGCAGGCTTTGCCAGCAACTCATTGAAAATCACGCCGATTTTTCGGATTCGGTGGTGATGGGGCTGCAACCCAGGGGGATATATTTTGCCGAGCGGGTGGTGAAGGAGCTGGAGGCGCGCCTGGGTAAAAAAATAGACCTGGGCTACCTGGATGCGACGTTCTACAGGGATGATTTCAGGCGGAGGGATACGCCCCTGGTGCCCAATAAAACAAATGTGCCTTTCCTGATTGAGAAAAAGAGGGTGATCCTGATCGACGACGTGATGGCCACCGGGAGGATGGTGCGGGCGGCGCTCGACGCGATGTCGGCTTTCGGAAGGCCGCACCAGGTCGAGCTGATGGTGCTGATCGACAGGCGGTACAACAGGCACCTGCCTTTCGAGCCGGATTATTCCGGCATGAAGGTCAACACACTGGATTCTCAGCGCGTATTGGTAGAATGGGTGGAGCAGGGCTTTGAGGCGGACCGGATCTGGCTGGAAGACTGAGCCCCCTGATGAGCGCCGCGGGTTCCCGGCACTGACGTATGAGCCAGTCAATTTATGCGATGAAATACCTGATTCTTTGTTTTCTTTTATGCTGTTTTGCAGGAGCCGGC
>JBEBSO010000078.1:0-10390 GCA_040394275.1 Telluribacter sp. | reverse complement strand
TTCGGAGCATTTGTCGAATTCCTGCCCGGGAAAGACGGGCTGCTTCATATCTCGGAGATCAAGTGGGAACGCCTGGAAACCATGGACGGCGTGCTTGAAGTCGGGGAGGAAGTGAAGGTGAAGCTGGTGGATATCGACAAAAAGACGGGGAAATACCGTTTGTCCCGGAAGGTGCTGCTTCCGAAGCCGGAAGGCAAGAAGGCCTGAGCGGATTGTTTTGACAGCAACTGAGCCATTAAACGGGACGCGTGTTACCCGCAGATGAATTTCGTGGAAGAGAAAAAACAAATAAGCAATAAACACATGAAATCATTTGGGTGTAACCCGCGTTATATACAGAGTAATTTACGTAATTTAATAAATGAGACAGCTTAAAATCAGCAAGCAGATTACCAATAGAGAGAGTCAGTCTCTGGATAAGTATCTGCAGGAAATCGGGAAAGTGGACTTGCTGACTCCTGATGAGGAAGTTATTCTGGCGCAAAAGATTCGGGACGGAGATTTGTTGTCGCTTGAGCGGCTCACGAAGGCCAACCTTCGTTTTGTCGTTTCCGTCGCCAAGCAATATCAGAATCAGGGTCTATCTCTTGGTGATTTGATCAATGAGGGTAACCTGGGCCTGATCAAAGCTGCACAGCGATTTGACGAAACACGCGGTTTCAAGTTCATTTCGTATGCGGTTTGGTGGATCCGCCAGTCTATCCTTCAGGCTTTGGCCGAGCAGTCGAGGATTGTGCGTCTTCCCCTCAACCGGGTGGGATCGCTCAATAAGATATCCAAGACTTTTTCCGAGCTGGAGCAGAAGTTTGAGCGTGAGCCGTCTCCGGAAGAGCTGGCGGAGGTGCTGGAGATTTCGTCTTCGGAAGTGGTGGATACCATGAAAATTTCCGGAAGGCATGTTTCGATGGATGCGCCTTTCGTTCAGGGAGAGGAGAACAGCCTGCTCGACGTACTGGAAAACGATACGGATGACAAGCCGGATTCAGGCCTGGTCAACGAATCGCTGCGGAAGGAAGTGCAGCGTGCCCTGTCGACGCTGACCCAGCGGGAGGCCGATGTGATCGCGCTGTATTTCGGGCTGAACGGCGAGCACGCCATGACGCTGGAGGAGATCGGCGAGAAGTTTAACCTGACCCGCGAGCGGGTTCGGCAGATCAAGGAAAAGGCCATCCGCCGCCTGCGTCACGCCTCCAGGAGCAAAGCATTGAAGACCTACCTGGGTTAGTCGATACCCGGATACATTTTTGAAGACAATATGGGGCCTCTTGCAGAAGGGGCCTTTTTTTTAGAGCCCGAACCTATGGCCGTCCTACAGCCTGTAATTGATCTTGTAGAGCTCTGCGCGCTGCATGGCGTGCGTCATGTGGTGATTTCCCCCGGTTCTCGGAGCGCTGCGCTTACCCTGGCTTTTGCCCGCAATCCCCGCATACACACCCATGTCTGCATGGACGAACGGGCCGCCGGCTTCATGGCCCTGGGCATCGCCCAGCAGCTGGGAGCGCCGGCGGCCGTGGTGTGCACTTCCGGTACGGCCGCCTATAACCTGGCTCCGGCAGTGGCAGAAGCCTTCTTCCAGCAGGTTCCGCTGCTCGTGCTGACCGCCGACAGGCCGGAAGAGTGGATACACCAGCACGACGGACAGACGATATTCCAACGGGAGATATACGGCCGGCATGTGAAGAAGTCGTTGGCGCTCCCGTCCGGTTACAGCCACCCGGACGAATGCTGGCAGGTGAACCGGGACATCAACGAGGCGATGCTGACGACGGTGGCGTCTCCCCCTGGGCCCGTTCACGTGAACGTGCCCGTGCGCGAGCCGTTTTACCCCCTGGAAGACGAAATTTTTGAGCCTTCCGGCCATATACGGAAGGTCAGCAGGCCGCGCATGCAGCCATCGATGGACGAGGCGGAATGGCCGCCCATCCGGGAAGCCTGGGACCGGTCCGGCCGCATTCTCCTGGCTTCCGGCCAGCGTACGCCCGACCTTCACCTGAATGCGCTCCTGGAAAGGCTGACCGCCCGGGAACAGGTTCCGCTGCTGGGCGACGTCACGGCCAACAACGGTTCGGGAGACCGGCATATCACCGCCCACGACCTGTTCTTAAAAGGGAAGCCGGATCTCCGCCCCGAGCTGCTGGTTACTTTCGGAAAATCATTCGTTTCCAAGCAGCTTAAGAACTTTCTCCGGGCTTTTCCTGCGGCTGCGCACTGGCACATCGGGGAAGACCCGCACCTGATCGACACTTTTCAATCCCTGACCTGCCATTTCCCGGTGGACCCGGCGTATTTTTTTGAAAAACTGCGGGAACCGGCGCAGACAGGCCCCGTCGGGGAGGTGAAAGCAGCGCGTACGGCATTTATGGCCCGCTGGACGCAGGAGGAGCAGTGCAGCCGGGCGCTGTTGTCCGGTTTTATCGGGCGGCATACGGAGTTAAGTGATTTAACGGCGTTAGAGGCCGTGATCCGGGCACTTCCGGCGGGCGCTCAGCTGCACCTGGGCAACAGCATGCCCGTCCGGTATGCCAATCTCCTGGGGCATGGGGGCAGCGGGGCCGTCTTTGCCAACCGGGGCACCAGCGGCATCGACGGAAGCGTCAGCACCGCTGTGGGGGCTGCGTTGGTCAGCGGGGAGGAAACCTGGCTTGTGGTAGGCGATGTCAGCTTTTTGTACGACCGGAATGCGCTGCTGACCCGGCCGCTTCCGGCCCGCCTGAAAATAGTGGTGATCAACAACGGGGGCGGAAACATCTTCCGGCTGATAGATGGCCCGGCCCGCCAGCCGGAGCTGGAGACATTTTTTGAAACCAGGCACGGGTATACTGCCCGTCGCACCGCCGAAGACAGTAGCCTGGACTATTTCGTCATCCGGGACCATCAGCAGGTCGCCGGGACGCTTGCCGCCTTTTCCGCAGCCGGAAGCGCCGCCCTGCTGGAAATATTCACCGACCCGGTGCGTAACGCGGCGCTGTATCGCGAGCTGCAGGCGGCGACCGCTCAGTGACAATGCCGGCCGGCCAGGTCTGTGGCCATTTCATCCCGCAGGACTTTCCCGAGCTGCCAGGTTTTGCAGGCTTCCGCTTTGCGGTGGAGCTGCAGGTAGGCCGAGCCGGCGTACCCGTAGAGAAGATCGACCGGTTCGGCCAGCGCAATCGCCTTTTCGAAATACGGGATTGCTTCCGCCGGCTGCTGCTGCATCAGGTAGTACAGGCCCATGTTCCGGAGCGCGTAGGCATTTTCGGGCTTCTTTTCGAGAGATCGTTCGATGAGGCGCCTGGCTTCATCCAACTGCCCGGTATGCAGGAGCACAAACCCCTTGTTGTTGAAATAATACGGATCGACCGGGTTGATCACCAGCGCCCTGTCGAAATAAGAAAGCGCTTCGGGCCAGTTCTTGTTTTGGGATTCGATCAGCCCGAGGTTATTCAGGGCTTCGGACAGGCCCGGGTTCAGCTTGAGGGCAGTGCGGAAATCAGCCGCCGCCAAGGGAAACTCTCCCGTGTTGAAATAAATGGCGCCGCGGTTTACATAAGCCTCTGCGTTGCTATCGTCCAGCCGGACAGCCTGGTCGAAATGGGAGAGGGCCTTCCCGTAATCATTCCGGGCTACGGCCAGGTTGCCGCTCAGCACATGGTAGTGCGTGCTGTCCCTGTATTTTTTGACAATGGCGTCCAGGTCGGTTTCTGCTGATTCCAGCTGGCCCATCCGCAGCGCCGCCTCCGCCCGGAGAAGAAACAGCTCCGGGAAGTCCTTTTCCCGGGCGATCGCATCGGACAGCACGGTATACGCCTCCGGCGCCCGTTCCGTTTGCAGCAACGCCAGGCCCTTGTTGAGGTAGGCATCTGTGAAGTCCGGGTATTTGGCGATCGCCTCGTCGTACAGGCGGATGGCTTCCCTGTAGTTTTTCTGTTTGAGCTGAAGATTCGCCTTTTTGAAAAAGAAGGAGGCGTCGGATTTATCCACATTGCGGCAGGATACCCAGGTCAATGTGGAAAATAGAACTAATAGGAGGTAATTTTTCATGCTACGCGTACATTCGTTACATTTGCCCGTAGAACTGCTACAGATCCGTATATCCGATGAGGTACATCAAAGACATTCCCCACGAATTCTACAAAATTAGTCTTTACAGATGGAATGAAAAGTATATTATTAAATTTGAGGCGGGGGGAAGATACGAGCAGGTCTACAAAGTCGACGAGACGGATATTACTTCGGAGGACGAGCTCGACAGGATCGTTGACGGGGCGATGATCGCCGCAGTGAGAAAGCGTTTCGACGAGATGCATGCGGACTGGCAGGCTACCCTGCTGAGGAACGAAATCATTTTCTAAAAGAGCTTTCCAATTTATACTGCCGGTTTGGCTGGCTTCGTTACAACAGGTAACCAGCGCATTCCGTGATTAATTACTTAACTTTTAAAAGAAAAAAATGTCTTTCAAACGCAGTATTCTTACGCTAGGAATTACATTGACAGGTCTCCACGCCACCCATGCCCAGAACACACTCGGGTATACTGAATCGGAAACGCATTTTCGGAATGGTCTTGAATACTTTGAGAAATCCAATTTTCTTGCCGCGCGGCAGGAATTTGACGAATACCTGAAGAGCCGGTCGGGGCTGCTGCCGGTCAGTGATTACAACCAGGTGACGGCCGAGTATTATATAGCGGTGACGGGGCTGTATCTCAACTACCCGGAAGCCGAAATCCAGGTGGACCGTTTTGTGCGCAACCACGCGGAACACCCCAAGGCGCAGGCGATTTTCGGCGATCTCGGCAGGTTTTACTACGAGAGAGGCGAGTACGACAGGGCGGCCGGGTACCTGGAAAAGGCCGTGCGCAATAGCGGCAGCGGTACCAAAAGCCTGGAGAACAGCTACCGGCTGGCGATGTCCTACTACCAGCTCCGGCGACCGCTCGACGCCCTGCCGCTCTTTAACCGGATCAAGCAGGAGCCGACTTTTCCTTATGCACCCGACGCTTCCTATTACGCCGGCGTGATCAACTACGAAAACGGGAATTACCGCGACGCTTCCCAGGACTTCGTCCGGATCCAGAACCACGAAACCTACCGGAACGAGGTGCCCAATTGGATGGTCGCCTCTCTTTATCACCAGAACCAGTTTGACGAGCTCCTGTCGTACGGAGAAAAGGTATTGGCGCAGCCCGGGCTCGGTAACCTGGAGGAGGTGGCGTTGTATGTGGCCGAAGTATATTACGAGAAGGGCAATTACAAGGCGGCCGTACCGGCCTACGAACGCTACCGGTCCATGAAAGCAGACAAGGTACAGCCGGTGGTGGCCCTCCATCACGGCTTTTCCCAGTTCAAAAACGGCAACTTCCAGGGAACGGTAGAAGTACTGAAGCCGGTGGCGGCGGGCAGGGACTCGGTGGGGCAGTACTCGGCTTATCTCAGTGGGATCAGCTACCTGAAAATCAACAACCCGGCTTTCGCGCTGACTGCTTTTGAGCATGCTTCGCGGTTGTCGTTCAATCCGTCCGTCCAGGAGGAAGCCTCCTTCAACCGGGCCAAGGTCCTGCTGGAAATGGGCAACAGCGCGGATGCGATCCGGGCTTTTAACGAATTTGCACAGCGGTACCCGGCCAGCAGGCATGAGGAAGAGGTGACGCAGCTTACCGCCGAGGCCTACGCCGGTTCCAGCAACAATGCAGGGGCCATCGCCTATATCGAAGGGCTGAAAAAGCGCAGCCCCGAGATCAACGCCACCTACCAGCGGCTCACTTTCAACCAGGGAATCGCCGAATTCAACGCGGAGGACTTCCCGAATGCCGGCAGGAACTTCGATAAATCGCTGAAATTTCCCGTAGACGAAGAGATCACCATGGCCGCGACCTATTTTAAGGGTGAGTCTTATAAAGGGCTGAAAAGGACGGATAACGCCATAGCGGTCTATAACCAGCTGCTGAAAAACCCGCGCGCCGGCCTCTATGGCAAAAAGAGCATGTATTCGCTCGGGTATATTTACTACAACCAGAAGAACTACAGCCGGGCGCTGACCTATTTCAAGGATTTTGTGGCCAATACCACGGGCATAGACGAGCAGGTGGTGGCCGATGCCTACGTGCGCCTGGCGGACTGTTACCTGGCTGCCAAGAATTATGACGAAGCGATCAGGAACTACGACCGGGTGGCCACGTTGGGTAAGATCGAGAAGGATTATGCCCTGTTTCAGAAAGGCCGTGCTTTCGTGTATATGAACAGGCCGGTAGAGGCCAGGAGGCAGTTCGACATCCTGCTGAACACCTACCCGCAGTCGCTGTACGTGGACGATGCGCTGTTCCAGATCGCGGATGTAGACTTCCAGGAAGGCGGTTATTCACAGGCTGTGAAAGGGTTTACCCGGCTGATCAACGAGCAGCCGAAGAGCTATATGGTGCCTGCCGCCCTGCTGAGAAGAGGACAGGCCTATTACAACCTTCAGTCGTACGAGCTGGCCATCGGGGATTTTAAACGGATCCTGAGCGAGTATCCTTCCTCTCCTTCTGCCAATAGCGCGCTGGAAGGGGTGCAGGAAAGCCTGAACGCGGTCGGCCGTCCCGAGGAGTTCTCGCAGGTGCTGGGAGTGGTCAGGAAAAACAACCCGCAAAACGACAAGCTGGAGGATGTGGAGTTCCAGAACGCGAACAATCTTTACCTGGCGGGCCGGTATCCGAACGCCATCGGCGCGTTCAACGATTTTATCCGGAGCTACCCGTCCAGCAAATATGTGTACGATGCCCGCTACTACATCGGCGCCTCCTACGACAAGCAGGACGACGTCGCCAATGCCTTGCGCGCCTATGCCCGGGTGATCCAGGAGAACCGGTCGCAGTATGTCGCGGAAGCGGCGGAGCGTTCGGCAGCCCTCGAGATCGGCCGCGGGAACCATCAGAATGCCATCACCAGCTACCGCGCCCTGCTGAGGAATGCGCAGAGCAAGAAGGAGCAGGTAACGGCCTGGATGGGCCTGATGGATACGTACTGGGCGGTTTACAACCTCGATTCTACCCTGCACTTTGCCAGGGAGATTGCAGGCGCAGGGAATATCATCCAGGGGGCCGTAGGCAAGGCGCAGCTGTTTTACGGGAAAGTTCCTTATGAAAAAGGAGATTATGCCCGCGCGACGGAAGAATTTACCAGGCTGACGAAGGCTTATAACGATGAAACGGGCGCGGAGGCCAAATACTGGCTGACGATGATCCTCTTCAAGACCAGGAAATACCAGGATGCGGAAGCATCGGTATTCGAGCTGAGCAAGCAGTACGACGGCTACGATTACTGGCGGGTACGTTCCTTCCTGCTGCTGGCCGACGTATACCTGGCTACCAACGAGATCAGCCAGGCCAAAGCCACTTTAAATTCGATTATCGAAAATTCCGAAGATCAGGAAGCGCTGACAGCCGCCAAGGCGAAGCTTGCCGAGATCGAAAAAAAATAGGCTCCCGGCATCGTCAGACACAGCCGTTCGTCATAACCAAAGAAGAAATCAAATCAGAGCAATGCCAAATTATCATCACCATTTCAGGACAGGTATTCTAATTGTATCGGGGCTGATCTCGGCGGACCTGCATGCCCAGCAGCGGGGAGAGATCGAGAACCAGACGTATGAGATCGTGAAGCAGAAGAGCATCGAGTTCCCGGCCGCGACGCAGTTGAAGGAAAAGGTCCAGCCGTTTCCCGCGCGGGAAGGCGACACGAAGGTGCAGTACCAGTTTGCGGACCCTTCCATCAATCTTCCCGTTCCCCGGATCACGCCGGCCGTCGTGGCGCCTACCGATCAGAATGAGCGCATGGAGCAGCCGGAAGCCCTCAACAACTATATCAAGCTGGGTGCGGGAAATTACGGCCGCTTCCTGGGTGAGGCATTTGTAAGCGGCAGGCAGAACGACGATATGGTGTACACCGGCGAAATCAAGCACCTGTCCGCCAATACCGGGCCCGTAGACGGGAAGAACTCGGCCAATTCCAATACGCTGATCCGGCTGGGGGCCAAATACCTGACCAGTGCCTACAAGGTGGATGGATCCCTGGAGTACAACCGCAGAGGCTACTATTTTTATGGCTACGGCCCGCAGCCCGCCGATGTGGAGATCGACCGCGACAGCATCAGGCAGCGTACCAACCTGTTCGGCTTCCGGCTGGGGCTGTCCAATACGGATCCGAGCACGACGATCGATTACTCCCTGGTGACGTCGCTGAAGAGCATCCGCGACCGCTACAGCGCTTCGGAGCTCGACTGGGGAACCAACCTCAGCACCTCTCTTCCCATCACCGAAGACTTCTTCGCCCTTTTCGAAGCGGATGCCTACGTAAGTCAGCTGGTAGACGCCGAAACCAGCAACCGCAACCTGTTTCGGGTAAAGCCCGCGTTCAAGTACGTAGCCCGGAGCTTTTTCGTAACCGTCGGGGTGAATGCCGTCAACGAGACCGACAGGAGACTGGATGTCAACCGGACAAAGGCTTTCCCGGTGCTCAATGTCGATTTTTCGCCGATGAGCGGCGTACATTTCTTTGCCGGCTGGAACGGTGACGTGGTCAGGAACACGCTGCGGTCCCTGCTTTCGGAGAACCAGTGGATAGGGCCGAATGTGCTCATCGCGAATACGATAAAGGATTCCGATCTGAATGCCGGCGTAAAGGGAGAGATGGACGCCCTCAACTTCGAGGCGAAGGTTTCCTATGCCAAATACCGCAACTTCTATTTCTTCAACAATTCGCTGGCCGATCTTTCGAAATTCTCGATCCTGTACGAAGGCCAGAAAGCCAACGTGCTTACGATATCGGGCGATTTCGGCTACAACGTCAACGACCTGTTTAAAACCAACCTGAAAGCCGGGTTTTACAACTATGCCCTTGAAAACCTCGAGGAGCCCTGGCACAGGCCTAAATTCACCCTCAACTGGTTCAACGCGGTGACCATCAGCCGGAAGCTTTTCTTTACTACCGAGTTTTACGTGTACAGCGGCATTAAAGCCAAGAACTTCCAGACCGGCGAGGTGAAAAAGCTCCCGTCCATCGCAGACCTGAATCTGAAGATCGATTACCTGCTTACCAAAAATTTCTCGGCGTTCGTTAACCTGAACAATATCCTGGGAAGGCAATACGAGCGTTACCAGTACTATCCCGCCCAGGGGTTAAACTTTATTGGAGGATTGTCTTTTTCTTTCTAACTTCGTAGTTCGAACTATTCCGGGATTTAGAAAATGACACCAGTTGAAAAGTATGTCCAGAAGCTCATTCTCGAGCAGGATTGTGTGATTATACCCGATTTCGGCGGCATTCTCAGCCGCCACGTAAAGGCGGGCTATGATGTGTCCGCCGGTATTTACCGGCCGTCGAGGAAGAGGATCGCGTTTAACGAGGTGCTGAAGGTGGATGACGGGTTGCTGACCTATACGATCTCCGTTCATGAGAAGATGACGATCGAGCAGGCCAGGCACGAAGTGAGGGCATTTGTGGTGTCGTTGTGGAAATCCCTGGGCGAGCAGGGGAGCGCCGAAATTGCGGGGCTCGGGAAATTCCTGGCCAACGGGGAAGGGAAGCTGATATTTGAACCGGAAGACCAGCTCAATTTTTACCCGGACTGGTTCGGGTTCGAGGACCTGAAGATAGCTGAGCTGTCCGCCGGAGCAGCGGAGCAGGAGGCCGGAGAAGTGCCCGTGCTGCGGCTGCCCGAAGAGGAAGCTGCGCCGGTAGCATCGGCCACGGGAAAGTCCTCCGGCTTCAGGTGGGCGGCCGCCGCCGCGCTGGCCGGCTTGATGGGCGTATTCAGCTTCATGTACGCCAGCTCTACGGACCATATTGAGCTGGGCACGCTCAATCCTTTTGAGGGCCTGAAGAAATACTTCGTCGCCGCACAGCCGGAAGCCGCGTTGCCGAAGCCGGCAGCCGTTCCGGTGATGGAAGAGACGCCGGCTGCAGCGGACAGCGCCGGTGCGCTTATACCCGTTGAGCCCGTAGAGACCGTTTCCGTGGGGCAGGTCGGCGCGCCGGCCGAAGCGCCTGCTGCGGCGGAACCTGCGGCAAAGTTTTTTATCATTACCGGGGCCTACGGAAGCAATAAGTACGTGCAGATCCGGCTGGACGAGCTGAACAGGAAAGGCTTTACCGATGCCGGGGTGGTGATCCAGAAGGAAAAAGGCTGGACAATGGTATGGGCGGCTGCTTATCCAACCCGGGAAGCAGCCACGGAAGCGTTGCCGGAGGTGCGCAGGAGCGTGGGGGACGGGGTCTGGATCTACGAAGACAGGTAAAATTTTGAAAGCGTCCGAAGGGCGCTTTTTTTTTTAAAAAACAAATTGTTTTTTTGTAAATTGTTAACGAGATTAAAATCAACTTAAAAAAATACCTCGCCACACTATTATTGATTTATAAAAAAAATAACCCGAAGA
>JBEBSO010000077.1:0-10413 GCA_040394275.1 Telluribacter sp. | reverse complement strand
TATTTATAGGCGATGTTATAGACAATGATCCCCAGCAGGACCGTCATCAGGATGGAATTGACGGCGCAAAGGGCCGACTGCAGGAGACGGTTACGGAAGCTGAACACCGCGTACAACGCCAGGCCGAGGACCAGCGCCGCGATTCCGGCCAGGTAAGGCACCTGGGTCACCTCCGACTGCACCTCATTGACCTGATGAACAAGCTTCAGCGCATCGAGAGAAAACATCTCAGGGCCGGTCTCTGCTGTCTTGGTCCAGACGGGCAGCCCGATGAAAGCCCCCATCCCGATCACCACAAAAATCAGAAAAACAGTTTGAACACGTTGCAACATCTCAATTGGCTACTTAAAGGCCCTGGCCAGGCGGGCCAGGGCGGGTTAAAAAATACAATCACTTATACCAGTTCGGCATATAAATCAAATTCTTCGGCGCCGGTGATCCGCACGGTGGCAAAATCACCCTGCCTGACATAGCTGGATGCGGGCAGCAACACCTCGTTGTCTACCTCCGGGGAATCCGATTCGGTCCGGCCGACGAAATACCCGCCCTCCTTCCTGTCAAAAAGCACCTTCATCACCTTCCCTACCTTCTGCCGGTTGAGCCCGGCGGATATCCCCTGCTGGAGCTCCATGATCGCGTCGGCCCGGTCCTGCTTTACCTCTGCCGGGACGCTGTCCTCCATCGAAAACGAATGCGTGCTTTCCTCGTGGGAATACTGAAAAACGCCCAGGCGGTCGAAACGCATTTCTTCGACAAAATGATAGGTCTCCTCGAAAAGCGCCTCCGTTTCACCGGGATGGCCCACGATCAGCGTGGTACGCAGGGCGATATCGGGCACCTTCTCCCGGATGCTTTGGATCAGGGCTTCGGTCTTCTCCCGGGTGATTCCCCTCCGCATCAGCTTCAGCAACTCCGTAGAACCTGTCTGAAGCGGCATATCCAGGTAATTGCAGACATTGGGCCGGTCTTTCATGACATCGAGTATATCCATCGGGAAGCCGGACGGGTAGGCATACTGCAACCTGATCCATTCGATCCCTTCAAGGTCCGAAAGCCGCCTGACCAGGTCGGCCAGCTCCCGCTTTTTATAGAGATCGAGGCCGTAGTACGTAAGGTCCTGGGCAATCAGGATCAATTCTTTCGTTCCCCTTTTTGCCAGCGAACCGGCCTCTTTCAGGAGCTCCTCCACGGGCCTCGATACATGCCCTCCCCTCATCAGGGGAATGGCACAGAAGCTGCAGGGGCGGTCGCAGCCTTCCGCGATTTTCAGGTAGGCGTAGTGGGCCGGCGTAGTCAGCAGGCGCTCTCCCACCAGCTCGTGCCGGTAGTCGGCCTTCAGTGTTTTGAGCAGCCGGGGCAGCTCGTTCGTGCCAAACCAGGCATCCACGGAAGGAATTTCCTCCGCCAGCTCATCCTTGTACCGGTGAGACAGGCACCCCGTCACGTAAACCTTGTCCACCACTCCCTCCTGCTTTGCTTCGGCGTACCGCAGGATGGTTTCGATTGATTCCTCTTTCGCCCCGTCTATAAAACCGCAGGTGTTGATGACCACGATCTGGGCATCGTCCTTTTTCGATTCGTGCGCCACCTGGTAGCCGTTGCCTTTCAGCTGCGTATAAAGCACCTCCGAGTCGACCAGGTTTTTAGAACAGCCCAGCGTCACGATATTCACCTTATTTCTCCGTAACCCTTTGGTTTTCATTGGTTATTTTTATTTCATTTCCCGGGTCAGCCGGCATAGAGCGCCTGCTTTTCCCTCCCGGGGAATCCTGCCGTTTCTGTGATGCCCGCCTGTCCGGAAGGTCATCTCCTTCCCTATCGGGACAAAACAGCCCGCAAAGTTCGGTATTTTTTTGTTGGGTACACTGTTTTTTTCATTTTAACTGGCGCATTCGGCTGCATCTCCCCGCATACCGCCTTTTGCCAGTATGTCTTTCCTTCAAAAAAGACTATCTTTGGGGCTGAATACCCGGCCTCTTTATTTAAAAGTTACTGACATGTATCTTTGTAGAACCATTTTTCAGGACCTGGACAGCGGTCCAGGCACAATCTTTGCAATATACTTTTTAAACAATGTTAGCGCTTGTCAATAAAGCATTAGTACCCAAAAGAAAATTACTTTATGATTTCAGTGGCGATGTGTACTTACAATGGGGCAAAGTATCTGCCCGAGCAATTGGAAAGTATATCCCGGCAAACCCATAAAATCGACGAGCTTGTAGTCTGTGACGACAGGTCCGGCGACGACACCTTAAAAGTACTCCAGGATTTTGCAGACAGAAACAGCTTCCCGGTAAAGATTCATGTAAACCGGGAAAACCTGGGATCCACACGGAATTTTCAAAAGTGCCTGGGCCTGTGCTCGGGAGACTTCATCTTTCTCTGCGACCAGGACGACATATGGCACCAGGACAAGGTCGCGAAGCAGATACGGTTCCTTGAAGAGCACCCGGAAAAGGCGGCTGTCTTTTCCAACGCCCGGATCATCAACGACTGCTCGCAGCCGACGGGCTCCAGCATCTGGGAGGAAGTGGAATTCACGCCTTCCAAAAGAAAGCGGTGGAAAAGCGGGGAGGCTTATGAAATCCTGTTCGGCAATTTTGTCGTCACCGGGGCCACCCTCGCCATCAGAAAATCCTGCCTGCCGGGGATCCTGCCTTTCCCCGAAGAAATTCCAAACCTGATCCATGACGGCTGGATCGCACTGGTGCTGAGCCTCGGAGACAAAATCGATTTCATACCGGAAATGCTGATCAGCTACCGCATTCACACCAGCCAGCAGGTCGGCTTCGGCAATAAGCTGACCCCCGTCACCCTCAAAGACCGGCTGGTCCGCAGCCGCAAGCAAAAGCTCAACCCCATCAGGGAGAAAGCGATACGGCTTAAGCTGACCTATAAGCGGCTGCAGATGCTCAACACGGTAGACCCTGAAAAGCTGCAGAAGCTCCAGACACGCCTCGAGCATTTCCAGAAAAGGGCAACGCTTCCCAAAAACCGCCTGAAAAGGATCATTCCCGTCGTGTCGGACATCGTCACGGGTAAATATATGTACAGTAGTAAAGACTGGTGGCTGCCGGCCCTGGGAGACATTTTCGAGTAGATGCCGAATCCTCACAAGCACATAAACGGCCCTTCTGCCGTGGTGGTCGTCCCCGTTTATAAACCTGGTCTCACCGCTTCGGAGCTGGTCTCCCTGCGGCAATGCCTCTCGGTCCTCGGCCGTTACCCGGTAGTGGTCATCAAACCCGAGCGCCTCGGGCTTGACGAACTGGCGGCCAGGTTTCCCGCCCTTCAGTTTATGAGCTTCGGAGATGATTATTTTGCCGGCATTGACGGGTACAACCGGCTGATGATCTCCCCGGACTTCTACAGGAGGTTCGAGCGATACGAATACATGCTGGTCCACCAGCTGGACGCCTACGTGTTCAGCGACCAGCTGGACGACTGGTGCCGGAGCGGCTATGATTACCTGGGTGCCCCTTCTGTAGAAGCCGCGGCATTTGATGCGCTGCAGGCGGCCGACAGCGGGGAATTTGCCCGCGCCCTGAGCTCCGGGCGGGTTGTGCTCAACGGCGGGCTTTCGCTGCGGCGCATCCCTTCGATACGCCGGTTCCTGAAAATTCACAACTTCCTGCTTCCGCCCTGGCCGGGAAACGAGGACATGCTGTTCTCGCTCGATTCCAGAAGGCTCAGGCCTTTGCGGTTTTTGCTGCGCCTGCCCGGGTGGGAAGAAGCGCTGCGCTTCGCCTTTGAAAAAAGTCCTTCCGCCAGCTACCGGATCACCGGTGAGAAGCTCCCGTTCGGCTGCCATGCCTGGGCCCGTTACGATCCGGATTTCTGGAAAACGTTTATACCCGGGGAATAGGACCCACCCCACCTTACCCGGGGCGCTGCGCCCGGAGGTTTAACATTTTTTAACGACAATAAATCCCCTGTTATTCGTTATTTGGGTGGGTTTACTCCTGTAAATGCTAAACGACGAAAGAACCATGAAGAAACTTGTTGTTCTGCTGGGAATTTTCGGCTTGCCTGTACTGACCTCCGGACAGGTAACCGTATCTCCGCGTGTGGAATACCAGAACACTCCCGATGTAAAAATTACGAAAGTTGAGCTCACAGAGCGGTATACGAAGGTTTTTATGCGCTTTACCGCCAATCCACGCCAGGGAACCCCGCGTGACCGCTACCCGGATATGTACAGGTTCAGGAACCCGTCCATGAGCACCCAAAGCATCTGGATCGACCCGAATACCCGCCTGTACAAGCCGGGCGATATTTCGAAAAAGTTTAAATTTCTGAAAGCCGAAGGGATTCCGGTGGCCCCGGAAAGAAAGATCGTAGCCCCCAACGAGGTAGTGGAGTTTGTCACCTATTTCGAGCGTCTCTCGCCGGGGATCGAGGAATTCGACTACTTCGAAGGCAAAAGCACCAACGGCGGGCAAACCTGGAACTTCGAAGGCGTCAGGATCAACAACCCGCTGAATCCTAAAAAAACACCTGCCCCTTCCGGAAGCACCCCCCAGCCCGGGCCTGAAGCCGCGGATGAAAAGACCCCTGCCGCCCCGGCCGGCTTCTATGCCCTGAAAGGCACCGTGCTCGATGAAAAGACCGGCGACCCGGTGGCAGCCACGGTCACTTATACCGACAACGGCGACACCATCCGGATCTCGTCCTCCTCGGGAAAATACCAGCTGGGGCTGACCGCCGGAAAGTCCTATACACTGCGCGTCACCGCCAAAGGCTTTATCGGTAACGAGTATAGCCTCGACCTGGCCTCCGACAGCACCGGAAATGCCGCAGAAAACGGCATCCTGGTGAAGGATTTCCGCCTCAGGCCGCTGTCCGTCGGCGAAAGCTTTACACTGAACAATATCTATTTCGCAACCGGCGAATACGAGCTTTTGAGCGAGTCCAACGCCGAGCTGGACAAACTCGTATCCCTGCTGAAAGAAAACCCGGCGCTGCACATCACGGTGGAAGGGCATACGGATAATCTCGGCGATGTCGACAAGAACATAAAACTTTCGCTGGACCGTGCCAATTCGGTGGCCCGCTACCTGACTGCCAAGGGTATTGTCCGGGAACGCATCGAAGTAAAAGGCTATGGCCCGGCCAGGCCGGTATCTACCGGCACGTCGGAAGCCGAAAGGCAGAAAAACAGAAGGGTGGAGATACTGATCTCGAAAAACTGATACCCGCCCGGAAGAAAGGAGGTGTGATGGCACTACCTCCTTTACGGCTGCCTCCTTTTAATTTTTCATGATCTTAAAGTGATAGACCCTGCCTTCGCCATCCTGTAGCCGGATAAAGTACATACCCACCGGGAACTTCCGGATATCGATTTTTTCCAGTGACGACCTGACCGGCACCTCCAGGAGCATTCTACCCGATGCATCCGTTACCTGCATCTGCCGGATCGCCCGGCCGGCAATGCGTACGAAAACCGTCTCGCTCGAAGGATTCGGATATATGCTTATCCAACCGTCCGGTTCAAAATAAACGGAGACAATCTTGCTGAAGCTTCCGCTGCCGTCGCGGTCCCTGATCCGTAACCGGTAGTAATTCACACCGGCTTCCGGCACCCGGTCCGTCCAGGCATAGGCAGTTTCTTCACGCCCCTCCGCTCGGGCAGGTAAAGTAGCCAATACACTCCAGCTGTGCGCATCCGTGCTTCTCTGCAGCTCATAGCTGTCCACACCTTCTTCTCCCGTGGCCTTCCAGACGGCTACCGCTTCACGCTCCTTTTTCCGGACTTCGAAGGAGAGCACGCCGACCGGCAAAGGCGATCCGATCTTAATGCGTACCACCGCGATGTTGGACACGATACCGTCTGCATCCTTCACCGAGTAGGTAAACTCATCCGCCCCCGCAAAACCCGGGAGCGGATGATATACAAAGCCCCCCGACCCATCGGGTACAACGGTGCCATACCCCGGCATGCCCTCGATCTTCAGTGTTGCGGTGTCGAAACCGGAACAGGGGCTTGTGTCGTTCTGAAGCACGTCTACCGTTATGCCGCTCCCGTCCGAATAGGCCTCATCATCCGCCGCAAGCGGTTGCTTCCAGCTTACGGAAATCATTTGAGAAGCATCGGACAGGCATCCCGAGGCGGTGTAGCAGCGCGCTTCATAGTCACCCGGCATAGTGACCGATAAGGCAGCCTGCACCTCTCCCGTCAGCGGGATCCCGTCCCTGAACCATTGATAATTGGTGGCTTCCGGTGACGCCGCCGTAAAAGTAAGCCTCTCTCCCGCGCAGATTTTCATCGGCAGCACAGCCGGCTTCTGGCCGGACGATACCGCTACAGATAGGATCAGAAGACACAAAGCCCTTCTCATGTGCGCAGGAAAAACCCAGTTAATTGATCGTGACAGACGGAGCTGCCGGTGCGGTCGCAGGCGTGATCGTATGCGAATCCGTACCCGTACAGGCGGCTTTGGCGCCGTCCAGCGTAACATTCGTAAAATCGTAAGCCACAGAGACCTGGTAAGTACCTGCCGCCGTTACCGCCAGGGTATTGCCGGCCGGAGTACCTCCACCGGTCCAGGTATAGGTATAGGCAATGCCGGCCGGCATATTGGAAGTGGCGCCTGCGTTGGCTGTCAGCGTAGTCATTACATTTTCATTGGCACAGTACAGGGAAATCGGATCGGTGATGGATACGGTCGGAACGGGAAGTATGTAAACGGTATGGGTAGCCAGGTCTGACCAGCAGCCGGTCGCGTCCTGCGCCCGCAGCGAATAGACCCTCGTCTCCGCCGCACCGGCCGACTCCGGCGGCAGGGTATGCGTGGCGGTGAGGCCTGCGGAAGTCCCTACCACCGAGCCGCCCAGGCTCCACTCATAGGCCGTATAGCCTGATCCACCGGCAGTCAACGTAAATTCGGTCCCGCTGCACACCATAAAGGTTCCCGCTGCCAGGGGAGTCAGCGCTGCGAATGAAAGGACAAATCCCCACATAAGGGACTTCAGCGTACATTTTTGCATGATTTTTGAATTGGAAGGTGAAAAATAAACGTTACGATCTGTCTGAAAATATTTACTGCAAAATCAGGGTTGTATCTGCACGGGCGGGCTGGAAGGCCTGGGAAGAACCAGTAGCTCCCCTTCCCCGGAGGTAATGTTCTGGGGACACCCCGCATTGCCCCCCGTGACGATGCTCCGGTACCTGTAGCGGTCCATGGATACCGACGGGTTGGCCACAGTAAACGAGGAAGCATTGCCCCCGGTGTTGGTCCAGGCGCTTCCGTTAAACTCCTGCCACTGATACGAGGTGACTGTCCCGGAAGCATTCACCGTAAAGGTGGCCGCCTGTCCTTCGCAGACTTCCACATGGCCCGGACCGGCCGTGAGCACAGGTACGTCGGGGGCCAGCGACACGTCGTAAATCCTGAGCGCATCCTCCACGACACCCAGCCCCAACAGCCCTGCATCGTAGACAACTTTAACCCGGTCAAACTCTGCCCCGGGCCTGAAGACCAGGTCAAGCGACCGGTGATCCGGACCAAGGTTGACGAGATGGAGCAGGTTCAGCCCCAGCAGGCTGAGTATGTCGCCTAACCCTCCGGTATAAACGGGTGTTTCGGAGGCTCCCTTGTAAGCATAAAACTTAATCCCGTTGAGCGGAAGCAATCCCAGCTGCACCAGCGAATTGTGAAGCGCCAGTCTGACCCTTACGCCGGCAGCCGCTCCCGCAACATGGTCAAAATAGAAACGCTGACTGATGGTATGGAGCGCCCCCACGTTGACCAGCCCTGAAGAAATGGCGGAATAAGTATCCGGTAAATCGTCAATGGCCAGATGAGGGTTGGCTACAATCTGCGAAAGCTGCAGAAGATCTGCCACAGCGCCCGTGTTCAGCGTGATTCCCGCCGCTTCCCCCTCATCGGTAAACCGGGGCCGGACGCTGCATGCGCCTCCGGGCGTCTCCGTAAAAGCATGATACACCCTGACCGAAACCGAGTTGGCAGCGCTCACCACGGGTATATCGTCCGGGAACTGCACCTTCAGGCGTACCGAATTAAAGCTGCTTCCGGAGGTAGGAACGACCATCACATACCACTCGCCGGCCTTGTCGATCAGGAGGCGCGTCACTGTACCCGCCAACCTGGTGCCGGTCAGCTGCCTGACATCCTTGTCGAGGTATAAAATCGGGGTTCCGGGGAAGTTGATCGGCTGCAGGGCTCCCGTGTACACATCGCCGGCCAGGAGGTTATTGGCGGCCAGCCCGAGCGTGCCCAGCAGCGCCAGGTTCAGGGTTGTCATCCGCTCCGGCTTCTCTTTCAGCCTGATGAGCACCGGCGTCCCGGCAGAAACGCCTGACGCAAAACGGAATTGTATATAGCTGGCCGATCCGGCCAGGCCAATGAGCACATCCAGGGTTTTGTTGGCCCGCAGCACGGCAGGCGTAGTCTCAGACGCCCCCAGGATCGTAGAAGCACCCGCTCCTGAAGGTGTTCCCGAGGTCGTTTTGATCGTACCGGCATAGTAAAAACTGGTGGTCTCGCTGCTGCCGATGGCGCCCGGATTTCCCACCGTCGAAAACCCGCCCCCCGACCTGGAGATCCCATACTGGGGCCCGGGTCCCAAAAGCGGAATGTCAACAACGGCACCTGTCACCGTTCCCGTAGCGTAGGTCTGCGCCTGGCTACGGGATACGACAAGCACCCCTGCACAAACCAGGAGTAGAATTCGATTAGGTGTGGATATACCCAAAATATTATGTATTATAATGGTGATAATATCAGAGAGTTTATAGAATTTATACTACAATTATAATAAACTATAATACTACACGCAAATATTCGCGTATAATATTTTTACGGATACCGGGAAGCAATCCTATAGACTAAATACAATTTTTTATCAGAATATTATCAAAACTGCTTTTCTGAAAAACGGGAGTGTCGCCAGGGAATCCCCAACTCCGGGCTAAATAGTTATATTTGTCTATAAATGTCTTCTATCATCAGAGGTAATGAATTATAAGGAGGTCCAACTATCCGCCCCGGCCGAACTCGCCGAAATCCTCATGGCCGAGCTCGCCGAACTGGGATTCGAATCATTTACAGAAAGCGAAGACGGTTTGAATGCCTATATTACAGAGGGAGCTTTTTCCGAAGAACGCCTGGCGCAGCTTATCGAGAAATACAACGGCCCCGCTGCAATAGCCTATTCCGTCCAAACGTTAGAAAAAAAGAACTGGAATGAGGAGTGGGAAAAGAGCTATGCCCCGATCGAGGTGGGAAAATCCATCAGGGTCCGGGCTTCCTTTCATGAACCCGACCCGTCGTTTACCTATGAGCTGCTGATCAACCCCAAAATGTCGTTCGGGACCGGCCACCACGAGACGACCTGGCTGGTGATGAATGCGCAGCTGGAGCTGCCTCACGAAGGCATACGCCTGATGGATGTAGGATGCGGAACAGGCATACTGGCCATTCTCGGCGCCAGGCTGGGAGCCAAAGCCATCACAGCTTTTGATATCGACGAGTGGGCCACCGAAAACACCATAGAGAATTTCACCCTTAACGGTGGGTCGTCCGAAGACCACATTTTCAGGGGCACTATCCATGACCTGGATCCCGGTCAGAAATTCGGGGGCATACTGGCCAATATCAACAGGAATATTCTCCTGGAGCAGATCCCCACCTATGTCAGGCACCTGGAGCCGGAAGGCTGGATGGTGGTCAGCGGCTTTTATGAAAACGATCGGAAAGACATTGAATCGTGTGCGGCAGCAAACGGCCTGATACCGGTCCGGAGCGACACCCGGAACCAGTGGGCAGCCGTTGTTTTCAGGAAAATATAACCAGTGAAATACGTGCGTCTGATCAGAACACATTTGTACAGCGTATTGCCTCCCGTTTTTCGGGCCTCCGCACGCAGGGCCCTCAAAGGACTCTGGCTGCTCTGTATGTTGAGCGCTGTGCCCCGGGAAGCTGCGGCACAAAGCCCGCGCATCGCCGACGATCCTGCCCAATTCATGACAGATCTCAAAAAGATCATGGAAACCGGCAAAAACCCGGCCTATATCAAAGCGTACCAGGATCTTGAAAGCGTATGGTCGGGACAGCTCAACACTACCCAGCAAAAAGAATTCATAGGCCTCATCCAGCGTCTCAGCAGGAAGGGACAGAAAGCCGGGCCTATTTTCCAGCTCCTGCTGACCAACCTGGCTGCAGTTACCAGGCAGCAGGGAGATATTAACGGCTTCCTGATCATGCACGACCATGCGGCGGACAAGTATGACGCAAGGACCTTTCAAAAGATCCTGTCCACGGCACAGCTTGTACTGGATAAGAAGCAGCTCTTTCATTCCAACTATTTCAAGCTCTACCTGTTGTCGGGACAATACCGTTTCAGGTTTGACGCATCGGCTCCGGCGGCGGCATCGGCCGGCAAGGCGCAGGC
>JBEBSO010000076.1:0-10482 GCA_040394275.1 Telluribacter sp. | reverse complement strand
GCCGCCGAAGCACCGGCCGCTGCTGCGCCCGCACCCGCTGCCAAGCCTGCCGCTTCCCCCGCCAAGAAACCCTGACCGGCCCGGCCGGATCATACTACAGAAACGGGACCTGAATTACAATCAGTCCCGTTTCTGGTTTTTGATACCCCCCGGATTGCCAAAAAAACGGTACAAACTTCCCGGAATACTTTAACTTTGTACTACCCTTCGTACTGCTGACCTGCCATACTGGCATTAAACCGGTCCAGGCTTAATATTTGTGGGGAAATCTTTGCTATTCAGATAACGTAATATAAAATGTTAAATTTTTTTTCAAAGCTTTTCGGTACCAAGTCGGAGCGCGACCTAAAGGATACCAGTCCCTATGTAGGGAAAATAAATGCGGAGTTTGAACAACTGCCCCCTCTATCCAATGACGAGTTGCGCGCCCGGACCGAAAGCCTGAAGGAGCTCATCCGGACAGGGCTTCAGTCCATCGACGACCAGATCTCGGAGCTGAGGCAAAAAGCGGAACAGGAGGAAGATGTCGATGCCAAGGAGACGATCTTCAAGCAAATCGATGCGCTCGAGCTGGAGCGGAACAAAGAACTGGAAAAAATACTGCTCGATATCCTGCCTGTCGCTTTTGCCATTGTCAAGGAAACCGCCCGCAGATTTAAGGAAAACGAATCCCTTGAAGTAACCGCCAACCATTTCGACCGCGAGCTGGCCACCAAAAAGCCTAACGTCACCATCAACGGCGACAAAGCCCGCTGGAACTCCACCTGGAACGTCATGGGCCATCCCATCAAATGGGAAATGGTGCATTACGATGTACAGCTGATCGGCGGCGTGGTGCTGCACCAGGGAAAGATCGCCGAGATGGCGACGGGTGAAGGAAAAACGCTGGTGGCCACCCTCCCCGCATTTCTCAATGCGCTGGCCGGCCTGGGTGTTCACATCGTAACGGTCAACGATTACCTCGCCAAGCGGGATTCCGAATGGAACGCCCCTCTTTTCGAATTTCACGGCATCAGCGTGGACTGTATCGACAGGCACGAGCCCAATACCATGGCCCGCAGAAATGCCTATAAAGCGGGGATCACCTACGGGACCAACAATGAATTCGGCTTCGATTACCTGCGCGACAACATGTCGCGCAGCACCGATGAGCTGGTACAACGCAAGCACCACTATGCCATGGTCGATGAGGTCGACTCCGTCCTTATCGACGATGCCCGGACCCCGCTGATCATCAGCGGCCCGATCCCGAGGGGCGACGAACAGGACTTCATGGAGATGAAGCCCCGGGTAGCCAGGGTCGTGGAAGCCCAGAAAAAGCTGGCCATGGACTTGCTCAACGAAGCCAAAAAGAAAATAGCCGCCGGCGATAAAAAAGAAGGCGGACTGGCCCTGTTCAGGGTCCACAGGGGAATGCCGAAATACAAGCCGCTGATCAAATTCCTGAGCGAGTCCGGGATGAAGGCGCTCATGCAGGAAACCGAGGCCATCTACCTCGCAGAGAACCAGAAGCTGATGCCGGAAGCCGACAAGCCGCTGTACTTCACCATTGACGAAAGGCACAACAGCATCGACCTGACCGAAAAGGGTATCGACTTCCTGACCGGCGAGTCGGATACTCCCGACTTCTTTATCCTTCCGGATATCGCCATAGATCTCGATGCCATTGAAAAAAATAAGGAGCTCAATGAGCAGGAAAGGGTATTGCACAAAGAAGCGCTCATCCGGGATTATTCGGTCAAAGCCCAGCGTATCCACACGATCAACCAGCTGCTGAAAGCATATACGCTTTTCGAAAAAGACGTAGAATACGTTACGGTAGACGGCAAGGTCAAGATCGTGGACGAACAGACCGGCCGTATCATGGAAGGCCGCCGCTATTCGGACGGGCTGCACCAGGCGATCGAAGCCAAGGAAAATGTAAAAGTAGAGGATGCCACGCAGACCTACGCCACCGTTACGCTGCAGAATTACTTCCGGATGTACCACAAGCTGTCGGGGATGACCGGTACGGCGGAAACCGAAGCAGGTGAATTCTGGCAGATCTATAAGCTGGATGTCATCTCGATCCCGACCAACCTCAAAATCACCCGTAAAGACCAGGAAGACAAGGTATTCCGGTCTGTAAGGGAGAAATACAACGCCGTGGCGGACGAAATCGTAGAGCTTGTCAACCAGGGACGACCTGTCCTCGTCGGGACGACCTCCGTGGAAAACTCGGAGATCATCAGCCGCATGCTTACCCTGAGGAAGATCCCGCACCAGGTATTGAATGCCAAGCAGCACCAGCGTGAAGCGGAGGTCGTGACGGAAGCCGGAAAACCCGGGACCGTCACCATTGCCACCAACATGGCCGGCCGGGGTACCGATATCAAGCTGACGCCTGAATCCAAAGCAGCAGGAGGGCTGGCGATCGTCGGTACGGAGCGCCATGAAAGCCGGCGTGTCGACCGGCAGCTCCGGGGTAGGGCCGGCCGCCAGGGAGATCCGGGCACCAGCCAGTTTTTCGTGTCGCTCGAAGACAACCTGATGCGCTTGTTCGGCTCCGACAGGATGGCCAAGATTATGGACCGGATGGGTCTTGAAGAAGGTGAGGTGATCCAGCACAGCATGATCACCAAATCCATCGAAAGAGCCCAGAAAAAAGTGGAGGAAAATAACTTCGGTATCCGCAAGCGCCTCCTCGAATACGACGATGTGATGAATTATCAGCGGGATGCCATCTACCGCCGCAGGCGCAATGCCCTGTTTGGGGACAGGCTTGCCGTGGACATTGCCAATACGCTTTTTGATGTTTGTGAAGAGCTGGTTACCAACAACAGCGCCAGCTATGCCGAATTCGGGCTCGCTACGATCACTACCCTGGGCATGGAGCTTCCGTTCAGCCAGGAGGAAGCCGCCGGCCTGAAGGAGTCGGAAAAAGTGAAGCAGCTGTACCTGGCTGCCGAAAAGCAGTATCGCGAGAAAAATGCGGCGATTGCCGCCAAGGCGCTCCCGGTGCTGAAATCCATCTATGCGGAGAGAGGGGCCACCATCACCGAAATCATGATCCCGATCTCCGACGGTCTCCGGCAAACCGGCGTGGTGGTAAGCCTGGCCAAAGCCATCGAGACCGACGGGAAGGAGATTACCATCGAGATGGAAAAAGCCATCGTGCTTTCGATCATCGACCAGGAATGGAAAGAACACCTCCGGGAAATGGACGACCTGAAGCAATCCGTTCAGAACGCGGTATTCGAACAAAAGGATCCGTTGCTCATCTATAAATTTGAATCGGTCGAATTGTTTAAGCGGTTCCTGAGCAAAGTCAATTTCGATATGATTTCGTTCCTCGCCAAAGCGGATATCCCGCAGGAGCAGGCCGATCCTCAGCAGGTGCAGCAACCGCCCCGCAGGCAGCCTGCTGCGCCGAAGCTCCAGACCAACAAGGAGGAGCTGCCGGAAATGGCCGAAAGCGACGGCCCGAACGAATACGCCCGCCAGATGCAGTCCTCGACGAAAAGCGCCCCGGTCAAGGCCATTAAAATAGCCGACCGTAACCAGAAGGTAACCGTTCAGTACCGCAACGGCGACATTGTGAAAGACGTCAAATACAAAAAGGTAGAGGCTGACGTGGAAAGCGGTGAATGCGTAGTCATTGAATAAAACTGCAGGAGCTCCTGTCATACAGAAACGGGTGAGGAGTCTGCTCCTTACCCGTTTTGCGTACTCCCCGACGGGCGGCAAATAGTTTTCCCTGTTTTCCTGTGAAAATTGAACAATGAAAGCTTAATTTGAAGCGTAACAATCCGAATTTAAAAAAAGGCCAGATGACCCTGCACAGAGAAGGCTTTAAGATCATAGGGGTGACAGCCGCGCTGCTGTTGCTGCTCAACCTGGCAACCGAATATTTCACCCCGGGGGTGGAATGGCTGCATACCGTGCTCCTGGTGATCAGCGCTGTTTTTTTTCTCATCATTGTCCAGTTTTTCAGGGTTCCCAAACGGAAGCCGACCCTGGGAGATAACCTCGTGGTTGCCCCCTGCGACGGCAAAGTGGTTGTCATCGAAGAAGTCGTTGAAAACGAGTACTTCGGGGAGCCCCGCAGGCAGATCAGCATCTTCATGTCCCCGCTCAATGTACATGTCAACTGGAATCCGGTTGCCGGTGTGGTCCGGTACTTCAGGTATCATCCGGGTCTCTACCTGGTAGCCTGGCACCCCAAATCGAGCACGGACAATGAACGGACCACTACCGTCATCCGGAACGCCCAGGGCACCGATATCCTGTTCCGGCAGATCGCCGGGGCGCTTGCAAGGCGCATCAGGTGGTACATACAGGAGAACCAGGCCGTCACGCAATCGGAAGAGATGGGCTTTATCAAGTTCGGCTCACGGGTCGATGTATTTGTCCCGCTGGATGCCGAGGTCAAGGTAGGCCTGCAGGATAAAACCAAAGGAAGCGTTACCGTGCTGGCCGAGCTGAAGTAGGTGTGTCCTTTTCAGAACAATCGCCAGCTGGCAATCTGCGCAAAGAAGTTGGGCACCGCGGCCGGGTAGACCACCGCCATAAATAACATCCCGAAGATCGCCCCGTACATGTGTGCGTCGTGGTTGATATACCCGCGTCCCCTTCTCGATTCCCAGAAAGAATAGCCCAAAAACAGGAGGCCGAAAATAAAACCCGGCATCCTGATCGCAAAATAGAGATAGATCGGCATCAGGGGCGCAAAAAGAATGGCCGCAAAAAGAATGGCCGCCACCCCTCCGGACGCGCCCAGTGAATTATAATTGGGGTTCTTCCTGTGCTTCAGATAGGAAGGTATATCCGACACGACGATCCCCGAAAGATACAAGGCAAGGAAATAGATGCTCCCGCCGGGGCCGAACAAATGCAGGAAAAGGCTTTCGATCCCTTCGCCGACAAACCAGAAGCTCAGCATATTGAACAGGAGATGGCCGAAATCGGCGTGTACAAACCCGGAGGTGACAAACCGGTAGTATTCATTGTATTTATCCACCCGAACCGGGTTCAGCAGCAGCTTTTCAAGCAGAGAAGGGTTATTAAAAGAATAATAACTGATACCGACTGTAAGAATAATGATGATCAGAGTTAAAGACATACAGCAAAAAGGGAAAACGAAAGATGGGTTAAAGATCCGGGATCAAAATTAACATATCCTGCGGGAATATCACTCATAATGTGGTAAGCACATCCCGAACGGCTACATTCGGTCTGTAGTTAAAGGTATTTTATCAGGCACCATCTGGCCAGCCGCGTTCCCCGGGCCGGAGATGCAGACTCCCGGCAAAGAAATACTACCGGATCAAAGCGCCGCTACCGTATCAGACTGCAGCCTGATCAGGCTGGCATACAGACCGTCGGGAATGGCCGATAGCTTTTCGTGCGACCCCTGCTCCGCAATACGCCCCTCCCGGATCACATAAATGGTATCGACATTCCGGATGGTCGCCAGGCGGTGGGCAATGATAATGGTTGTCCTTCCCACCATCAGCTCATTGAGCGCCTCCTGCACCAGCCTTTCGGAGCTGGAGTCCAGGGAACTGGTGGCTTCGTCCAGGATCAGTATTTTAGGATCTTTCAGGATGGCGCGCGCAATGGCGATCCGTTGCCGCTGCCCGCCGGACAATTTGACGCCACGCTCCCCGACAATGGTATCCAGCCCTTCCGGAAACGAGGAAATAAATTCAAGGGCATGCGCTTTCCGGGCAGCTTCTCTGATTTCCTCCTCATCTGCACCGGGCTTTCCGTAAGCGATGTTTTCACGGATGGTACCGCCGAAAAGAATCACTTCCTGCGGTACAACGGCCATGCTTTCCCGGAGCGCACGCAGCGGTATTTCGGTATGGAGGCGCCCGTCTATCCTGATTTCTCCTTCGGTAAGGTCATAAAATCTCATCAGCAGCTGCACGAGCGTAGACTTTCCTGCCCCGCTGTACCCTACAAAAGCTACCCGCTCACCCGCTTTCACAGACAGGCTGACCTCATGCAATACCTCGATATCCGGACGGGAAGGATAGGAAAACTTCACCTTCCGGTACTCGATATGACCGGCGGCGACGGCCGGTACCGGGGCGCCCGCACCGGATTGCTCTTCCGGCGCTTCATCCATGATTTCGAGGATACGCTCCGAGGCCCCAATCGTGCTGTTTATCTGTGCGTACATATCCCCGAGGCTGCCCAGGGAAGCCCCGATATAGGAGGTGTACAGCACGAACGTAAACAGATCCGCAATGATCATTTCGCCGGACAGCACCAGGTTGGCCCCGTACCAAACCACGCCGACGATGCCTCCGAACATCACGGAGATCAGGAAAGAGACAAATCCGCCGCGGAAGGTAGCCGCCCGGAGCATCAGCTTTACTACTTCGCTGAGTGACTTCCTGTAACGGCTCACCTCCAGCGCTTCGTTGGTAAAGGCTTTGACAACCTGTATCGACTGCATGGTTTCCTCTGCCACTACATTGGCCCTGGCGAGCTCATCCTGCGCTTTGCGGGACAGTCTGCGGATGTATCTTCCGAAAAACAGGGCCGCGATAACCATGGCCGGAAAAGTCGCCAGCATAAACAGGGTAAGCTTCCAGGATATAAAGAGGATCAGTACTGTACCGGCAAACAGGGTAACGATCTGCCGGAAAAGCTCTGCTATGGTAAAAGAAAGCACGTTGTCCAGCTTGCTCACATCGTTGGTAATGCGGCTCGTCAGCTCGCCTACCCGGTGGCTCTCGAAGAATTTCAGCGGGAGGTCTACGATACGCCGGTACAAATCAAGGCGGACATCTGCCATCGCCCGCTCGCTCACCCTGGTAAACGTATAGATCCGGAGAAAAGAAAACAGCGCCTGCGCCACCAGGATCACCAGCAGCAGGCCCGTGATCTGGTTGATCGTATACGCGCTTTTCCCTTCAATCACCCTGACCACCTCCCCCACGAGCTTAGGAAACAGGAGAGAGGTCCCGGTGGCCAGGATAAGAAAGACAAAGCCCGCAAAGAACAGGCCTTTGTAAGGCAATGTATAACGAAATATCCGGAGTGTCTTTTTCAGGCCGGTCCTGCTGATCTGCCTGATTTCAAAAAAAGATTCTCTTTTTTCCCCGGTATGCTCCTCCGTTGTTTTTGTCATGATCAGTCGTCATCAACCTGCCCTTTATAGGCAGCGCCCTGCAATACCTGCTGAGCGGAAACCATTGCCATCAGCTCCGGCAGGGTGGCCTTGCGGTTCTCGGCCATATACCGGCTGACGATCCGCCAGCCCAGCCACCTGCCGATACCCCCCGGCACCCCCTCGCCTATTTCGGGAGTCGCAGGCCTTTCACCGACATATTTCTGCTTCTTCTGCTCATTCGACTCATACAACAGTTTGTTTTCGGTAAAAAATCCCCAAATGTCGGTTTGGCTGTTGTAGGTCCGGACCAGGTCCCGCTCCGGGAAAGTCAGGATAAGGCTGTCGGGCACCTCCGGTGCGACCTGCTTTACAAATTCGAAGCCCTTGCCAAACCAGATCATATCCGCCAGCAGGGTCTTGTCGGACGGGTCGGATTTGTTATAGCGTTCGGAAAGAAAAAACAGCACGGCCGGCACGATATTCTCCTTATTGTATCTTTTCAGCTGATAATCGTGCACCTGCGGACGGTACAGGGCGTGTGGTCCCCCGAAATAATCGAGCCCGATCACGACCAGGCTGTCCGTAACCAGGAGATCGCTTCCCATAAAACCGCTGACAACCGTAACTATTTTCGGAGGCTGGAAGTCCGGGTAATAATACCTGATCCGCTTGAAAGCGTCTTCAAGAGGCTGCAATACGGTCCGGGGAAAATCCGCGAAGGCCGAATCGAGCTGGCGGCCAAACCGGCGAAGGTCTTCGTTGCGCAGGGTGTTGAAGAGCTGGCGGGCTATTACCCCGCTTTCTTCGTACATATCCGGGAAATATCCCCTTTCGATCAGCTGATGCCCGTTGAGAATATGCAGCACCTCCGCTTCAGACGACGCTTTAAAGAGCCGCTCCTCCAGCCTTTCACTGGAAACATGAAGGTCAATTCCTTTTATATCCGGCTCACCGGCATGTTCTGTGCCACATGCCTGCGCCAGGAGCAGCAGCACCGCCCACCCTGTAATTCGTATTGTGCTCAACCCCATCTCAGTGTTTTGAAAAACATGCAAAAATAGAAAAAAACCCGTACCTTAGCTCCTACCGCTGGCCCTGGGTCCGGAATAAAAAAAATCAATATAAAGTGCTATTGTCCGGCTGTTTTATACCATGACGGAGCCATGTTGAAATTAATAGCCCGATTCCGGATTGAATCGGGCTTCTCTTTTTGATAATATTGCCCGATGAAAACCGTAATACTGAAATACAACGCCGGCAATGTCCAATCTGTTATGTACGCATTGGACAGATTGGGAGCAGGCTATCTTTATACCGATGCGGAACAGGAAATCCGGACCGCCGACCGGGTTATTTTCCCGGGCGTCGGGGAGGCCGGGACCGCCATGTCGTATCTGCGCGCACGCGGGCTCGACAAGATCATCCCCTCCCTGACCCAGCCCGTACTCGGTACCTGCGTAGGGATGCAGCTGATGTGCGCACATTCGGAGGAGAGCGACACCACCTGTATGGGGATTTTCGATGTACCGGTAAAACGGTTTCCCGCCCTGCCCGGCCTGAAAGTGCCCCACACGGGATGGAACAGCATTCATACCCTGGGCGACTCCATCACCACGGGCATTGCGGAACAGACCTACGTGTATTTTGTACACAGCTATTACGCACCTGTAGGCCCGCATACCATCGCGACCTGCGACTACGGGCTCCCTTTCAGCGCCATGCTGCACCGCGACAATTTCTATGCGGCGCAGTTCCACTGTGAGATCAGCGGCGATGCCGGCGAGCAGGTGCTCCGGAATTTTCTGAACTTAGTTTGACAAGAACATGATAATAATACCCGCGATCGACCTCATTGAAGGCAAGTGTGTCCGCCTTACCCAGGGGGACTATTCCAGCAAAAAAGTTTACAACGAAGACCCCCTGGAAGTAGCCCTCGGGTTTGAGGGAGCCGGCCTGACCCACCTGCACCTGGTCGACCTGGACGGTGCAAAAGCAAAGCGGGTCATCAACTGGAAGGTCCTTGAGCAAATCGCTTCGCGTACCCGCCTCCACATAGACTTCGGAGGCGGCGTTCAATCCGATGACGACCTGCGCATCGTCTTTGAATGCGGGGCGCGCCAGGTAACAGGGGGCAGCATCGCCGTCAGGCAGCCCGCGCTTTTTGAGAAGTGGCTGGCCGATCACGGCGGACAGCGGATGATCCTCGGCGCGGATGCGAAAGACGAAAAGATCGCCGTCAGCGGGTGGGAGGAAGGCACCGGGCTGGATGTATATGACTTCGTCAAAGGCTACGCAGCCAAAGGAGTCGAGTATGTGATCAGCACGGACGTCGCCAAAGACGGCCTGCTCCAGGGCCCTTCGTTTTCGCTCTATGAAAAGCTCCGGGAGGAATGCCCGTCCGTCCGTATCATCGCGAGCGGGGGAGTAAGCGGCATCGGCGATGTCGCCGCGCTTTCGGACATGAACCTCTACGGCGTCATCATCGGGAAAGCCATCTATGAAGGAAAGATCCGGCTGACCGAACTAAAACCATATATATAAATGCTTACCAAGAGAATCATCCCCTGCCTCGATGTGAAGGACGGGCGCACAGTAAAAGGAGTGAATTTCGTCAACCTGAGAGATGCGGGTGACGCCGTGGAGCTCGGGGCGCTCTATGCCGCACAGGGAGCCGACGAACTGGTGTACCTGGACATCACGGCTACCATCGACGGCCGCAGCACCTTTCTTGACCTGGTAAAGCGTGTCGCCCTGACCATCAATATACCCTTTACCGTTGGCGGCGGCATCTCCTCCATACAGGATGTATCCGCACTGCTGCACGCCGGCGCCGATAAGGTCTCTATCAACTCGGCCGCCGTACGCAGCCCCGGCCTGATCGACGAGCTTTCCCGGGAATTCGGCAGCCAATGTATTGTGGTAGCCATCGATACCCGGAAAATGGACAACGGCCTGGATTACGTTCATACGCACGGGGGCCGCAGACCTACCGCGCTTGAAACCGGCGCCTGGGCCAGGGAGGTCGAAGACAGGGGCGCCGGCGAGATATTGCTTACCTCCATGGATGCAGACGGGACCAAGGCCGGTTTCAGCCTGGAGCTTACAGCGCGTATTTCCCGTCATGCAGGGATCCCGGTGATCGCTTCCGGCGGTGCCGGCACCATGGAGCATTTCTACGAGGTATTCACGGAGGGGAACGCGGATGCCGGACTGGCAGCAAGCATTTTTCATTTCCGCGAGATAGGTATTCCCGAGCTCAAACAATACCTGCTGGAAAAAAGCATCCCGGTTCGTACCGTCCACCCCGTATCCTGAAATCCGCACCGCTTTTCGCCTGGCATATTTTTTGTATTTCAGTATATCACGAACAAATCGTC
>JBEBSO010000075.1:0-10531 GCA_040394275.1 Telluribacter sp. | reverse complement strand
GTAGAATACGGAAATAATTAAAGTGCCGATTGAGGCCGACAAGGTGATGGCCCTGGAATTGTATTTGGCATTCAGCGCGTCGGTGAAGGTAAATTTCCCCAGGCGCTTGAACGGTTCGGCAATCAGGAACAGGGCGACGATCCAACCTGCTATAAAGCCAATGGCATATAAAAAGCCGTCAAAGCCGGAGACCGCAATCATACCGCAGATGCCCAGGAAGGACGCCGCCGACAGATAATCCCCCGCAAAGGCAATGCCGTTGACGGTCCAGTGAATCTGGCCGCCTGCGGCGTAATAGGTGGAAGATGAGCTTTTTTTCCTGCCAAAGTAAAACGACAGGCCGATGACAAGACTAACGAAAACAAAAAAGAACGCTAACGCAGTATAGGAAATATCGTAAATCATAATGCTTCCCCGTTTTGAAGTTGATCTGCTCTCTCCGCTTCATCCTCGTACTTCGTGCAGTAGTAGTTATAAATGATACCTAACAGGAAGGCAAATAGAATCAGGCTCATGCCATATACAACGGCCAGGTTAAGCCCGCTGAACATGGTGCTTGACAACAATTCGTAGCGGAAAACGCCGATGATAACGAAACCGGCGTAACAGATAGAATAAACGAAAAATAAGCGTACGCCCAGTAGTGATTTCAGCCTGGTCACGCTTTCTTTTTCTTCATTTGTGCTATTTACATGCATAATTTAAGATTGACTATGTTTATAAGGTTCTTCGATTTTATTACGATGGTCATATTGATATTGTACAATGATAATAAAAAGTTGGAAGGGTAGCGTAATTTATTTAGCTGCCAAATATAGCATCTTCAGGGTCTGTATGCTAAGTGCCTGTTCATAAAAACTTTACCTGGTACTAAAATTTGTATTTAATTCAACCCTCTCTACACAACCCAAATCAGAAAATAAATCTGCAAAAACACTTTGTCTGAGAGAGTTTTAAACCTATCTATGCAAGCAAATCTGCGGCTTTTAGCAAGCCAGCCGGCAAAAAAGCCGATCTAGAGAATATGCAGAAAATAATACTCCTTACGCTCTTATTTTTCTTAGGCTTTTTTGTGCGCGCTCAGGAAAACACGGCAATGGACAGGTATTATGCTACTGCCCTAAAGCTGGCTCGCCAGGGGAATTTGGATAAGGCTATACAGAATTTTGAGAGTACTCTTAAAAATACCCCGAACGACAAAGAAGCCCTTCTCGCTTTAGGAGCTTGTTTATACATACAAGGGGACAAGGAGAAGGCAGGTCTTGTTTATGAAAGGGTTTATCAGATGGATCCTGATAGTGAAGATAATATAGTCAGACTGGAATCCATTTACAAGCAACTGGGTGATAAGGAAAAGATCATTCGCTTATCGGAAAGAATTCAGGCAAGGAATCCGGAAAATACAATAATTGCTTTCAAACTAGCCAATTTGTATAGGGAAGCAGGAAACCAAGACAAGGCCTTATATATATACGAAGAGCTTATTAAAGTAAACCCGAGACATACAGCCAGCCTGTTCTATATCGGTCTTATCCATTATGAAAAAGGGGATAAAGAAAGAGCCGTTCTGCTTTTCGAAGAAGTGCTTAAGATCAATCCCAGACATAGAGAGGCCCTCTCGAATCTCGGCGCTATCCATTATGAACTGGGGAATAGGGAAGAGGCAATCCGTTTGTTTGTAAAAGGTTCCGAAACGGGTGATCTGAATGCTAAAAGAATCCTGGAGCAACTAGGGCACACAATGTCTTACAAGCAGGGAGATACAGTAAGCATTGACCGGGTTGATATTAAACCGCAGATCGTAGTGAAGTCAAAATCGCTGGATGTCTTAAGTAAAGACGGGATGGCGGAACTGACAAAACACCTGCTGAATGTATTGTCCAAATGTACGGTTTTGAAAAAATACCTTGAAGCAAAAGTTTTTCGTAATAATGAAATGGGGAGAGTAATTGTGCAGATGTATTTTACAAAGGAAGGGAAAATAGAAGCGACATTGATAACCAGGTTTTTAGAAAATGAGGCTTTGGCCGAAGTACAAAATGAGTTTTCCTCATTGCTGGAAAAGCGAAAAATAAAGATCGTTCCGGCGATGTATCAAAATAGAGCTGTGAGAACAGGCCCGATTGCGACACTCATTAACTTTACATCGGGGAAAAAAGCAGCAGAATATCCGTTATCTCCGGGTTTGTATTGAAAATCCTTATGCGTGCAGCACTCCGGCCGGCGGGAGTGACGGGCTTATCTGCGGGCAGGTAGACAAATGGGACCTGCGCTTACGACTTTACGGCCTGGAATGAACGGTGTGTAAAGCTTCGAAACGGATCGCCGGGATGGCAATAACAGCTTAAAAGCGTCTTATATGATGAATATAAATGCCCAGAATGTCCTCGATTATCCCAACAGCCACGCTATCTTTATGGTCTGGAATTTCCAGCCCGGCGCAGACATCAAACCTGTGTTTCAACGTGCCTGTGCCCTGGTGAGCAACCTGAACAATTCCGCCCGGGTGCGTACCACGACTTCGAGGGCGAGCGTGGTGATGGGAATCGGCTGCCGGGCCTGGAAAAAGCTGGGTTTGCCGGAGCCTCTTCCCAGGGAGCTGGTCGAATTTGAGCCCATTGCAGGCGAAAAGCATACGGCTGTTGCCACTCCCGGCGACCTGCATTTCCACATCCGGGCCGACGAAAAAAGCTACTGCATCGACATGGCGGCTGAAATTACCATTGTGCTCTCGCAGGCGGCCTGTTGTGTCGTGGAAGTGCACGGGTTCAGGTATTGGGACGGGAGAAGCATCCTGGGTTTTGTAGACGGCACTGAAAACCCGCACGGTACAGACAGGGCTTTTTTCGGGATCGTTGGAGAGGAAGACCCGGGATATAAAGGCGGAAGCTATCTTTTTGTTCAAAAATATGTCCACGACCTGGCAGCCTGGCGGGCGTTGCCGGTTTCGGAACAGGAGAAAGTTTTCGGACGCAGCAAAACCGGCGACATCGAGATGCCGGACGATATAAAACCCTCCAATTCTCATTCCGCGCTGGCGAACGTGGGCGACGATTTTAAAATTGTCCGGGACAACATGCCTTTCGGCACCGTGGCGGACAATGAAATGGGTACCTACTTCATTGCCTATGCGAGTACTTTCTCCACCGTGACCAGCATGCTTAGCCGGATGTTTGTCGGTGAGCCCCAGGGAAATTATGACCGGGTACTCGATTTCAGCACCGCCAGGACCGGCGCCTTGTTCTTTTGTCCTTCGACGAACATGCTGGACGATTTCGCGGGGTAAACGGGAGAGCGGCCATGTTCATCGCCCTCATGGTCTTTATGGTTGCCCCGTTTTTCCGTTCCGGCGCTCGATATCTGGCAGAAATGCCGTGATGATGCCCAGCAGCGGGAGATAGGCGCAGACTTTGAACACGTAGCCGATGCTGGTTTCATCCGCCAGCCATCCGAGGGCCGCCGAGCCCAGGCCTGCTATCCCGAAGGCAAATCCGAAGAACAGGCCGGCGATCATCCCCACTTTGCCGGGAACCAGCTCCGTGGCGTACACCAGTATGGCCGAAAAGGCCGAGGAAATGATGATACCGATAAGGACGGACAGCGCGATTGTCCAGAACAAATCCACATAGGGAAGCAGCAGCGTAAAAGGAGCTGCACCGAGTATCGAAATCCAGATGACATATTTCCGGCCGAAGCGGTCGCCCAGCGGTCCGCCGATGATGGTGCCGACGGCGACGGCAGCCAGGAAAACAAACAGGTAAATCTGCGATTGCTGTACGGAAACGTTAAATTTGTCGATCAGGAAGAAGGTGAGGTAGTTGGTCATCCCCGCCATGTAAAAATATTTCGAGAAAATAAGGGCCAGCAGGATCACGAGAGATACGGTAACCCGCACCCGGGAGAGCCGGGAAGCAGGTTCGGTAAAGGCAGCGGCCGGACGGGAAGCGTTCACGGCCAGCTGCAGCCGGTACCATTTGCCGATCCGCAGCAGGATGCCCATCCCGAGTACTGCGGCCATCCCGAACCAGATCATGTGAAACTGCCCGTATGGTATCACGATCAGCGCAGCCAGGAGCGGGCCCATTGCCGTGCCTGCATTGCCGCCAAGCTGGAAGATCGACTGCGCCAGGCCCCGTCGCCCTCCCGACGCCAGGTGCGCGACCCGCGACGATTCGGGGTGAAACACCGACGATCCCAGGCCGATGAGCCCCACTGCCAGGAGGAACATTCCGAAGCCGGAGGCCAGCGACAGCACGATAAGGCCGAGCAGGGTAAAGCACATGGCGGCCGCCAGGGAAAACGGCTGGGGGCGCCGGTCCGTATAGTGCCCTACAAAAGGCTGCAGTAGCGAGGCCGTCAGCTGGAAAGTGAGCGTGATGATCCCGATCTGGGTGAAGGAGAAATGAAAGTCCTCTTTGATGATGGGGTAGATCGCCGGGATCACCGATTGCATCAGGTCGTTGAGCAGGTGCGTGAAGCTGATGGTGAACAGCACGGGGTAAACCGTTTGCTGCGCCGCAGCCGGCCCGGACAGGGCGATAGCAGGTGTTTTGTTTTCCATTATTAAAAAGTCAGATCATCTGATGATTGAAGTGAAAATTTTTTAATGATCCAGTATTTTGGCCGCCGTATTCCAGGCTTTCCGGGGCTCTCCGGCGACGATGTGCTTCAGCAGCTTTTCGTGGAGGTGCTGGGAGCTGACGAAGGAGCTGGTGTCCGTAAAGATCTGCTGAAACCATTTTTGCAGGTGCACCGACACCGATTTATACAGGTCGGAAAGAATTTCGTTGTGCGAGGCTTTGGCGATTGCTGTATGGAAATTTACATCGGCTTCGATACATTTTTCGAGTTCGTCGTTCCATGCCGCGTGCTTTCTTTCCCTGAGAAAGCTTTCCATCAGCGCAATGTCTGCCGCTGTCCGCATCAGGGCCGCTTTTTCCGCGATCTTCAGCTCCAGGAGCTTCCGGACTTCGTCGAGCTCATATACATCTGCGCGCTTCAGGCGCTGCTCCATCGGCTCGGCCGACGGACTGAGCGCCCTGACGAAGGTGCCAAGCCCCTGCTGCACAGTCAGGAGCCCCAGGTTGGAGAGTGCTTTGATGGCTTCCCGGATGGTCGACCGCCCGACGCCGTATTTTTTCATCAGCTGCGGCTCCGCGGGCAGCTTTTCGCCCACTTCAAACTGCCCCGCCCGGATCTCTTCCCGGAGCCGTTCGGCTACTTTGTCGGCCAGTGATGTTTTCCGGATGATCGAATTTTCGGGCATGCGATGAAGATCCTGTTTTTTAGCCGGCGTACCGGCTTTTTGACGAAAAATACATCATATCATCTGATGATAGTGCAAAGTTAAGCAAATGTTGGTCCTGAAGCAAATGTGCCGGGCGATGTAACGCCTGATGAATTCTATCGGGCGGCTCAGCGCTTTTTTCAGATGTTTTCTTCTTCCAGCTCGTGATGGCTCTTCATCATCCCGATAAATTCCTTTTTGAGCCTGGTTTGTCTGGCGGAGAGATAAGCGGATACATCCGGTCCCAGGCGCGTATTGACGTGGTTGTGGCGGACCAGCCTGTTGATCTTCAGGAAGTCGACCGAGTCCAGCAGGTCCGGGAGGGGGCGGTCGTTGTGAACGGGCAGGTTGATTTCGCAGTGGCTGAAACTGACTCCTGTTTTGGCCCGGATTTTATACAGGGGTTCATTTTTTTCGGAAGATACGTGGGCACGGAAACTGCAGTTTTCGAAAAGGATCTTCCCGTTGAAATCCCGTTCCTTCCCGGCCGTAAATTGCCCGACCGTGGAACCGGTAACGTGCACGGCGGCGAGAACGTCTCCCAGCTGCGCATGGAGCGGATCACAGTTGGCAATGGTAACGGAAGGATACAGCGATTGCGGATCCTCATAAGGCCCGGACAGCTCCAGCCGTAGGTTGGGTGCCCTGGCATCGTGATCGAGGGGGATGTTTTCAAAATGCAGGGAGCAGTTGGTCCTGACCATCCCGTTGACGATACCGCCTTTCCGGTTGCTGATATAAAAAGAAGAAATATCCGGCAGATCGGGCAGCTGAAGCCCTCTTTCCCGGCCGTGTACGCTGATGTGACTGAACTCCATGCGTTGCGGAAAAATAAGCCTTCCGCCTCCCTCCGAAGATTTGGAGAATTTCGGGAAAAGGATCAGCGCGTATTTGGCATCGTTCCAGGAAGGTGCCGAAACGAACACAAAGTCCCTGACGGTGATCTGCTGTCCCAGTACAATGGGGTATTTGTAATCGAAATCACCCGGCAGCATCGAGATGATGGCGGCATTGCCGCCGGTTTGCAGGACGGCGCTGCTGTTGACGATCCGGATAGGTCCGTCCCACCTGGCGCCGTAGTCCCTGCGGAAATTAAGGAACTGGTTGTTGAAAACCCGGGTATTTTCGATCAACAGCGGGCCGCCCCCGGTGAGGGTTAGTCCCTTCTGGCCGATTTCACTGTCCTTTATCGTGATGTTCCAGCCGTGAAAATGGACATCCACACGGTTGAGACGGCAGTTTTCGATCCGGAAATTCTTATAGAGATTTGTTCCGAAGACGCCCCAGTGCACAGGACTTCCCTCCGCGGTGATGTTCCGGAAAGTTCCGGCCAAAACCCGTGATCCGCCTATGCCGTAGGTACCCGCTTTCAGCACCTGGCCGGGCCGGTCTTTTTCCCAGGGGACCAGCCGGATATTTTCCAGCAGGATGTCGTAGACGCAGCTGAAGGTGTAGAAGGCGCCGCGCGGGTTGGTCGAGACGTCGCTGCGGCCTTTTTCCAGGCCCACCCATTGGTTTTTGATGATCGTACGGCTCCGGCGGGTGGTGATTCCCTCCTGGTAGTAGGATTTTCCCAGGTTTCCCGGGCTGTTGCCGGAGAGCAGGAAGGTGCCTCCCTCGAGCGTAAGGTACCCCTCGTCGCAGGGATAGGCGGTAAGTTGCGTATAGTCTTTGAAAGTCCACGCGATATCGCCGATGATCCGTCCATGCTCTTCCACATAAAATAATTCTTCCCTGGCCCATCCCCTGGGATTGTAATCCGGCCCGAACCTGGCGCCGATCCGGTCGTGGTGGTGTTTTTAAAAAAACACGCAGTTTGGGGACCCCGCCCCGTGCCGGATAAAAATAGTGCCCCGGGTAAGGGTTTGGATAAAAGACACTGTATGGGAGGGGGGAAACCGGAGCTAGGAGGGCTTCTGAACGGGAAGAACCTCGAAATGCGGCTCCCGCGGGGTATTATGGGCTTCGTCGATATGAAAGACAGTATGGCCCCAGTTTACATTGGTCTGCACCGGGATCAGCCGGGTTTCCTTCAGCCAGAATTCTCCCGACAAATTCAGCACCGGGATCCGGGCTTCGTTGGCGTACTGGTGTGCTTTTTTAATGGCGACCCCATCGTCCGACTGCCCGTCGCACCGGGCGCCGAACATCCGGTAGCTGACGTATCCCGCAGGGAGCAGGCGGGCAAAAAGCCCTTTGGCGATAGGTTCATCCGTGGTTTTACCAGGCGCTTTTATGATTTCGTAGCCGGCCGCCCCGGAATCGCCGGGTTGAAAGTATCCCAGCGTTTCCACGAACATCCCCGGCTGCAGGGTGGTGTCGGAAGCGAGGGCTGAAAAAGAGGGCACCGTTTTGGCGCTGGTTGCCGTGGTCGCCGGTTCAACGGGGTTTCCGAAAACGGGGTAGACAGCTCCCGTAGATAATGCGGTGGCTCCCAAAGCGCTCAGCATGGCTCTTCGGGTGTGTATTTTGGCGTCAGATCCGGACATCGGCTTGTGATGGTTTGAAAAGGGATAGAATTTGAAAGGCAATTAAGTTAAAAAAAAGGAAAAACAAGACCTGCTCTACCTGTTTCCCATGTAAAGGAGCCCTCCCACTGTTTTATCCGGGTATTTTGAAAAAATCTTTCAAAAAATGGGATATACCATGGAGAAAATGCCGGTTCCCCGGGAAGACTGGTCATCACCGGATTATTCGGACCTTCTGAAAAGCGGGCGTATACGGTATACGGGCATACGCATCGGCTTAACCTCGGGCCCAACCCGTACGGAATGATTTTTTTTACCCGGAACAGGAGGTTTAGATCTGGCTTTTTACTAAATTTTGACAGCGTTTGAAGCGGCTTTTTTAACAATAAGATCATAATGTGTATGTGGCATATGCTCGAGGATTTCTTATTGGCCGGGAATTCCTGGTCCTTTTTAGGAGAGGTGGCCATCAGGAGCACCCTCAGCTTTATCCTGGTAGTAGTCGCGCTCAAATGTACCGGGAAGCGCGGTGTCCGGCAGCTCACACTGTTTGAGCTGGTGATCATTCTTACGCTGGGCTCTGCTGCAGGCGATGTTGCATTTTATAAGGAGGTGGGGCTGCTGCCTGTCGTACTCACGCTGGTGACGGTCATCCTGGTGTACCGCCTGGCGACCTACCTTGTCCTCAAATCGCGGTTTATCGAGCGATTGGTCGAAGGAGAGCCGGAGACGGTTATAGAAAACGGCCGTTTTACGGATTTTTTCCGGGGCGAGAATATTTCCTCGGATGAGTTCTTCATGGAGATGCGGTTGAAGGGTGTCGAGCACCTGGGGCAGGTCCGCCGCGCCATCCTGGAGGTCAACGGCGACGTAAGCATTTTCAGGGAAGCGGAAGAAGACGTACGCCCGGGTCTGGATATTCTTCCGGAAAAGCTCAAAAAGAAGTACGAGTTTATCCCGTTCCGGGGGCTGTTTTCCTGTCTTACATGCGGGCATACGGCTGAATACGGAAAGGAGGAGCGCTTTGCCTGCCCGGAATGCCGCGGCCGGAAATGCACGGAAGGCTCCTCCAGGTATTGCCGTCCGCAGGAGCAGGACAATTTGTGAGGGAAGACTGTCGTGCCGCCTGTTCAATCAGGTCACCGGATCCGCTGGAATTTGTGGCTTATTCTTTAACTTAGCATTTTCCGGGCTGCGGCCCGTAAGCTGCTGCCGGTGGTAAGGCACAGGAAATCGGAAGGACAATATACCCGGGTGTCGCAGGCGGTGTAAATAGAAGTGTTGTAAACCAGTGCGTTGAAAATTCAATACAGATGCAGATAAATTTCCGGACCGCGGTTATTTTGATCAGTTTGTGGATGATGACCGGTCACCGGTCGCCTGCCGGTCGTGAGACAGGCGCTTCTGATCCCGCAGGTAAGGCGATCGTCACGGGTGCGGATCAGACTGACCGGTACCTGCCTTACCTGGAAGGAAAGCGGGTGGCCATTATGGCCAACCAGACCTCCCTGATCGGCAAAAAACACCTGGTAGACAGCCTGACAGCGAGAGGGGTGAAAATTGTTAAAATATTCGGCCCGGAGCATGGCTTCCGCGGGAAGGCCAGTGCCGGGGTGCATGTAGCCGACGAGGTGGACAAGGCCACGGGCATACCGGTGGTTTCGCTCTATGGGAAAAAGAACAAGCCCACCGCTCAGGACCTGGCCGGCGTAGACCTGGTCATATACGACCTCCAGGATGTAGGTTGTCGCTTTTATACCAATATCAATGCCCTGGCCAGGCTCATGGAAGCCTGTCATGAAAATAACCTGGAATTGTTGATCCTGGATCGTCCCAATCCCAATGGGTACCTGATCGACGGCCCGGTCCTGGACATGCGTTTTAAGTCAGGCATCGGCATGTTTCCCCTCCCGATTGCGCACGGGCTTACGGTGGCCGAATTCGCACAAATGGCCAACGGCGAAGGGTGGCTGTCGAACCAGGTAAAATGCAGGCTGAAAATCATCAGAGTGGCCCATTACACCCACGACAGCTCCTACACATTGCCTGTTCCGCCCTCTCCCAATCTCAACACGCAGCAGAGCGTGCTGCTTTACCCGTCCACCTGCCTGTTTGAAGGGACGTATCTGAATCATGGGCGCGGCACCTATTTCCCGTTTACGGTAATAGGAAGCCCCGAGCTGAAAGGCATTTATTCATTTGCGTATACGCCGGTCGGCCTGAAAGGAATGGCAGAAACCCCGCTTTTTATGAACCAGGTTTGTTACGGGCTGGACCTGCGTACCTACGATGTGCGTGAGCTCCGGAAAAGCAGGCAGCTTAACCTGTCGTGGCTGATGGAGCTTTATAAGGCCCATCCGTATAAAGAGAAGTTCTTCGACTCCAGCCTAAGCAACCAGATGGGAACCATCGAGCGCCTCGTCGGCAACGACCTTTTCCGCAAACAGGTCATGGAAGGCAAGTCCGAAAAAGAAATCCGGGCAAGCTGGGAGCCGGGCCTGACCGCTTACAAGAAAATGCGGAAGAAGTATCTTCTTTATCCGTAGCATCCCCATGGGCACAAACATGTGCGGAGGTCAGAACCATGAACGATCCGAAACTGATTTATAAAACCCGCGTGGCCGTCATAGGAGCGGGGCAGGCCGGCCTGTCGGCGGCGTATTACCTGCGTCAGAAAGGACTGCGGCCCGGTAAGGAATTCGTGATCCTGGACCAGTCCCCGAGCCCGGGCGGCGCGTGGCAATATCGCTGGCCGTCGCTGACCCTGAGCACCGTC
>JBEBSO010000074.1:0-10589 GCA_040394275.1 Telluribacter sp. | reverse complement strand
TGGACGGCGGGTTTGCCAGGAACGAAATTTTTTCGCAGCTGCTGTCCCGCAAATATCCGGACAAGAAGGTAGTACGGACCGATTTGCCGTATGCCACGGCATTGGGAGCCGCCCTGCATGTCATCCGTCCCAAGGAGTTCGAATTCCCCGGCGAGCTGAAGCAGGTGGTTTTTTCGGAAGGCCAAAAACCGGGAAAAATTCATTTCTGATCCCGCAGCCCATGCTTATTGGTGCTGGTCCCTCAGGAGGTCGTTGACCGTCTTTACCGGGTTGAAGGTGATCAGCGGTACCTCTGCGAAGATGGTATTCCAATCGGCCATGGATCCGTTCCAGAGCCCGGGAAGCTCCTGGGCCTTCAGCTCTTTACCGTCTTTCGACTTGAAGGAGATGAAGCCGGTATTCGGGTCGCGGAACGACTCCAGCTTGTAGGGCCTGCCGTTCCTGTCCCGGATGGAGCAGACCAGGTCTACCGGGTTGAAGTGGGTGGCATGCTGGAAAACAGCCTTCTGAGCCGGATCGTCCAGATTGACCTGGGCGGACTCGACGATCTGCAGGGAGGAAGTGCCGTCGGCATTGTTTACCCAGAACGGGCCGCCGCCCGGCTCGCCTTCATTTTTAACCATGCCGCATACACGCAGCGGCCGGTCGAGCTTTTTACGGAAATAGGCTGCTTTTTCGTCCTGGCCGGCATGCGCAAACCCGGCGGGAGGGATCACGTTGAGACGGTCTCTGAAAAAGCTGTCCAGCTCCGCAAGCAGGCCGGGTGTGACCTCTTCATCCAGGCGGGAAAGATAGCCGAAAATCCGGTCACGGACAGAGATCAGCAGGCCGCCCAGCGCTTTCTTGTACCGGATGGTGGTTTCCTTCAGCCGGTCCGGAACAATATTGTCGACGTTTTTGGTAAAGACGATGTCTGCGTCCAGGCTGCCGAGGTTTTCGAGCAAAGCGCCGTGCCCGGCCGGCCGGAACAGGAGCTTCCCGTTGTGGTCACGGAAAGGGGTATTGTCCGGGTTGACGGCGATGGTATCGGTAGAAGCTTTCTGTTCGGAGAAAGAAATATAGAACTTTACACCGTACATGCTTTCGTATTTCGGCAGCTTCTCCACGACCAGCTTTTCGAATTTATCCAGGTGTTCGGGCGAAACCGTAAAATGGAGCTGTACGCTGCCGCCAGAATTGGCATAATGCACCCCTTCTACCATGTGTTCTTCGATGGGTGTTCGGGCCTTGTCGGGGTAATTGTGAAACCGGAGCAGGCCCTTCGGAAGGATGCCGTATCCCAGTCCCTTGTCCGTCAGGAAGTACTCCGCGATGGTTTCGGGGGCAGCTGTTCCGATGTCCTGCCCGTCGTTGGCGAGCGCGGCGGCGAGGTCCTGGTAAAAGGCAAACCTGGGGAGCTCCGCAAAAAATTCTTTTACCGATTTGTCCGTTTTTCCTTCTTCCAGAAATGAGAAAAGAGATTTGAACATCCGGGTAGCCGCCCCGGAAGCCGGGACGAATTTGACCAGCCTGAGCGCTCCCTGCTGTGTAGCCTGTTCGAAGCCGGAAATATAATTGCTCACTTCGGCTTCGGAGAGCCGGAGAATGCCGTCGCCTGTTGTTGCCGCTTTGGAAAGCCGGAGAAATGGAAAGCCATCGATGAAGTAACGGATTTGCTGGTTTGTCAGGAATAGATCACTACCGCGTTCCTCAATCTGTAAAATATCACTGGAAGTAAGCATATGTTATATGTGTTGCCTGTATATCGGGTTTTCATTCAAACCAGGGCGGTTTGACCCTGTTATCTTTTGTAAAAGTTAGCCTAATATTCTAAGCTTCGCAAAGCTTAGGAGTAAAGTTTTTTCTCCCGCGGCATCGAAGGCGATGGTCGCTTTCCGGTCGGCCCCGTTGGCGTCCATTTTGCTGACCAGCCCGAACCCGAACTTCGGGTGCTCGACCCGCTGACCGACCCGGAGCCCGGAGGTGTCGTCCGGCACAAAATCCGGGGACGGGACATGTTGGGCGCTTTGGCTCTTCCTGGCCGGCGGGGCAAGATGACGGGCGGGGCTCTTCAGCGAAACCGGTCCGGGCGTACCCGCTGCGTATTCGGCCGGGCTGCGGGTGACTTTGGGCGCGCTGAGGAACCGTTGATCCACTTCCAGGAGGAACCGGCTCGGCTCACACATTTTCAGCCGGCCCCATTGATATCGGCTTTCGGCATAGGAGAAAGTGAGCTTGTGCTCGGCCCGGGTAATCGCCACGTAAAACAGGCGCCTTTCTTCCTCCAGGTCCTGGCGGCTTTCCAGCATCATCTGGCTCGGGAACAGGTCTTCTTCCAGTCCCACGATATATACATGCTTGAATTCGAGCCCTTTGGCGGAGTGGATCGTCATGAGCGTGACCCGGTCGTTGTCGTTATCCGCAACGAGATCGTCGGCATTGGTCAGCAGGGAAACCGACTGGAGAAATGCGCTGAGGCTCCTGTCTTCTCCCTCCTCCGCCTGGTCGGTAAATTCCTTAATTGCGTTCAGCAGCTCCTGGACGTTTTCATACCTGGAAAGCCCTTCCACGGTTTTGTCCTCGTAAAGCTCCCTGAGCAGCCCCGAGTGCTTGGCAATGTAGCTGGCTGCTTCGAAAGCGTCGTTTTTCTGCTCATTGATGACTTTAAAGCTCTTGATCAGGGTGGAAAACTGCTCGATAGGACTGGTGGCCCTGCCGCTTACGTAGTGATGGATGTTGCTGACGACTTCCCATAGCGACACGCTATTTTCGGCGGCAGATACCACGATCTTGGCGACCGTCCCGTCGCCTATGCCGCGCTTCGGGACATTGATGATCCGCTTGAACGCCTCTTCGTCCCGCTGGTTGACCGTAAACCGGAGGTAGGCCAGTAAATCCTTGATTTCTTTGCGCTGGTAAAACGACAGGCCTCCAACGATCCTGTATTTGATGTTCCGTTTCCGGAGGGCTTCCTCGAAGGCCCTGGATTGCGCATTGGTCCGGTAGAGGATGGCAAAGTCGTTATTCTGTAAGCTGTGCTGCATTTTTTCCTCGAACACGGAAGTCGCGACAAGTCTTCCTTCCTCCCCGTCGGAGACGGCCCTGAGCACATCGATGGCGGTACCCTCCTCGTTCTCGGTGAAGATGTTCTTTTCCAGCTGCGACCGGTTGCGGGCAATCACCGAGTTGGCGGCCTTTACGATGGTCTGCGTGGAGCGGTAATTCTGCTCGAGCTTGATGGTGGTCACATCGGGGAAGTCCCGCTCGAAATTCAGTATATTTTCGATATTGGCGCCCCTGAAGGCGTAGATGCTCTGGGCGTCGTCTCCCACCACACAGATGTTGCGGTGGAGCGCGGAAAGCTTACGGGTGATCAGGTACTGGGACACGTTCGTATCCTGGAACTCGTCCACCATCACGTGCATAAATTTCTGCTGGTATTTGGCGAGCACTTCCGGGAAATCCCTGAACAGGATATTGGTGTTGTAAAGCAGATCATCAAAGTCCATGGCGTTGGACTGGAAGCACCGGACGCTGTAGGTCTTGTAAATCCGCCCGGTTTCAGGCATCCTGGCCGCCTCGTCGTCGGCTTTGATCATGTCGTTGCGCTGGTAGTCTTCCGGGGAAATCAGCCGGTTCTTGGCTCCCGAAATCCGGTTCAGTACGGCGTTGACCTTATAGGTTTTGTCATCGAGGTTCATCTCCTTGATGATGCTCCTCAGCAGCGATTTGGAGTCGTCGGTATCATAGATCGAGAAATCGCTGGTGTAGCCGAGGTGCCGCGCTTCGATGCGGAGGATTTTGGCGAATACCGAGTGAAAGGTGCCCATCCAGATATTCCGGGCCTCGGGGCCGATGGTTTTCTCGATCCTGGCCCTCATTTCACCCGCGGCTTTGTTGGTAAAAGTAAGGGATAATATGCGGAAAGGGTCTACTCCTTTTTCGATCAGGCGGGCAATGCGGAAGGTCAATACCCGGGTTTTTCCGGATCCAGCTCCCGCGATGATCATCAGCGGCCCATCACCAAACTCGACCGCTTTGCGCTGCGGCTCATTCAAACCGGACAAAAAATTACTCATAAAAGTGATTCCTTTATGCCCTTCGCGACAACCGCCCGGGACATAGTAATATGTAATTTATTCTTTAAATGACCTGTTTTTTCAGGAGCCGAACCCGGGCCGGCCGGGGTCAAAGTTAGAGAAACAGCCCGATTTATTCCACCGGGGCATGTACTATCCCGGCTACTTTCCACAGGGCGCGGAGATCCTGCGCCTGGATGCTGATACTGCCTCCGAGCGGGTTGTCAGAATGAAGCGTGACGTAGTGCTTGGTCAGCAGGTCATTTTCGCGGATCCGCTTGACGACAAAGAAGTCCCGGTAGATGACCGCATACACCCCGCCGGACTGGTAGATCCAATCGGCCTGATTTACAGGGGTGGCAATGATCCGGGCCCCGTCTACGAGCTGCGGGCTCATGCTGTTGCCGGATACCTCGATGATGACCGGGTTTTTGAGCTTCCTGACCACAGAGGTGCTTACCTGGTAGGTCTCGATTTCCTCGTACCGGAAATCATCCGCAAACGATTCGACGAAGGTAGCGTGAAATTTGACCGGGAGATAGGGCACGTTACAATAGGAATTCTCGTTATCATCGAGCCAGGTAACCGGTTCCTTGGGCAGGATGACGGGCAGTTTTCCTCTCAGCAGGTACTCGGCGCTGACCTGGGGATAGTGCTCGAGCAATGCGGAGATGGTATCGTAGGACGGGTTGGCCCGCCCGTTGAGTATGTTGTAAAATTTGGAAGAGTTTTCGTCAAGTTCTTTGGCGATCTGGTATATGCTGATATTCAGCGACTCGAAAACCTTACGAAGCCTTTCCTGTACCGATTTTACATTTGCGTAATTATCCGTCATCATAATGGTGTTCTGTTCCCAAACTTTATATTTGTATGGAATTTTCCGGTGTGATAGAAAAAAAATATATCTATTCCCAAAAATAACGAAAAAGCATCATAATAGGATTAAAATTTATTATAAACTATCCTGAACATTGAGAACAATGAAATGTGTATTGCTGATAGACGATGATGCTGATGACAATTTCCTGCACCAATTGATCATCGAGGACAGCGGGATGGATACAAAGGTGGTTGCCCTGCAAAGCGGCGAGGAAGCCTGGCAGTACCTTTCCAATTACCGGGATGACAATTACCAGAAGCCGGATCTTATTTTGCTGGATATCAATATGCCGCGGATGAACGGCTTCGAATTCCTCAGCCTGTACAAGACGCTTCCACCCGAGGCGCGGCTGGATACCAAAATCGTGATGCTTTCCACCTCGACGCATCCCTACGACCAGGAGAAGGCGGAAGCCATCCTGGAGGAAATATCGTATAAAACCAAGCCGCTTACGGAGGAAATCCTGGAGGAGCTCATGTAATACGGGCGGTCTTTTCAGTCCGTATAGTTTTTAAAGTTTGAAGAATTTTTCTTAACTATTTTGCCGTCAGGGGTTTCCCAGGCGGTCCAGGGCGGACTCCAGCCTGCGGATGACCTCGTCTTTCCCGAGTATTTCCATGATGATCATGAGGTCGGGGCCGGCGCCGGCCCCGGTTGCCGCAAGCCGGATGGCCAGCATGACCTTGCCCGGTTTTATGCCGATTCCCTCCAGTGTATCATGGAGAAGATGCCTGATCTGTTCCGGTTCGAAAGGCCCCGTATAGCTGCGTACCGTTTCGATAAAGGCGGATACGGCACGCCTGGCCTCGTCGTTCCATCGTTTGGCGGCTACGTCCGGGTCGTAGGTTTGCGGTGCATTAAAAAGCACTTCCGATTCCGACAGTATTTCACGGATGAAATGTACCCTGTCCTTGAGCAGCAGGACGATTTTTGCCACTTTGTCGTCACTGATTTCGAGACCCGTGCGGCGGTACATGGGCTGGAGCTCGGCGACCAGTTCGGCATCGGATTTCTGCTTCAGGTATTGCTGGTTGAACCACTTTGCTTTCTGGATGTCAAACCTGGCCCCGGCTTTGTGCACCCGGTCAAAGCTGAATGCAGCGATCAGCTCGTCCATGGAGAACAGCTCCTGTTCGGTGCCTGCATTCCAGCCGAGAAGGGCCAGGAAATTTGTCGTGGCTTCCGGAAGATAGCCTTCCTCCCTGAAGCCCCTTGCCTTTTCGCCGCTTCTGGGGTCGGTCCATTCCAGGGGAAATATAGGGAAGCCGCCTAAGTCCGCATCACGCTTGGACAGCTTGCCGTTGCCGTCCGGCTTCAGCAGCAGCGGCAGGTGCGCAAACCTGGGCATGGTGTCTGCCCACCCGAAATACCTGTACAGGAGCACATGCAGGGGAGCTGAAGGGAGCCATTCCTCTCCCCGGATGACGTGCGTGATGCCCATCAGGTGGTCATCGACGATGTTGGCCAGGTGGTAGGTAGGCATACCGTCCGATTTGAGCAGGACTTTGTCGTCTATCTGGGAAGAATGGACCACGATCCAGCCGCGGATCAGGTCTTCGAAGCGGACGTCTTCCCGGGGGTTTATTTTGATGCGGACCACGTAAGGTTCCCCGCTTTCGAGCCGCCGGCGGGTTTCTTCCGCCGGGAGAGTCAGCGAGTTCTTCATCTGGAGACGTGTGATCGCGTTGTACTGGATGGCGTCGACTTTGGCCTCTTCGAGCCTTTTGCGCATGGCCTCCAGCTCTTCGGGCGTATCGAACGCGTAGTAGGCCTTTCCTTCGCCGAGCAGCTGCTGAACGTAGGACTTGTAGATATCTTTTCGTTCGGACTGTTTATAGGGGGCATGGGGGCCGTTGTTGTCAAGCCCCTCGTCGATCCGGATGCCCAGCCAGGCAAGGGCTTCCTTAATATATTGCTCGGCGCCGGGCACGAACCGGGTCTGGTCGGTATCCTCGATGCGAAGGAGCATCTTACCGCCTGTCTGGCGGGCAAAAAGATAATTGTAAAGGGCGGTGCGGACTCCGCCTACATGCAGAGGACCGGTAGGGCTCGGCGCAAACCTGACCCGGATATTCTGGTTGCTCATCTAACAGGATATGATTTACTTTACGGCTATGACTGAAATCTCCACGTTGACGTCTTTGGGCAGACGGGCCACCTCGACGGTTTCCCTGGCGGGAGGATCGGCCGGGAAGTAGCTTCCGTACACTTCGTTCACCTGGGTGAAATCGTTCATATTTTTGAGAAAGATGCCGCATTTGACCACATCCTGGTAGGCAAATCCGGCGGCTTCGAGGATATGCCCGATGTTGTCCATGATTTTGTGGGTTTCGGCTTTGATGTCGCCGTGGGCGGCAAGGTCAACTGCGACCTGTCCCGAAATGTAGAGGGTGCCGTTGGCCAGCACGGCCTGGCTGTAGGGGCCGATGGGCTCCGGTGCCTTGGGGGTATATATGATTTGCTTTGCCATGATTAAATATTTGAGGTTTTTGAATGTTGCTCAGTTGATCAACCTGCCGACCGGCTGAAATTTCAGGAAAACCGACCCGGTATGCGGGGCGTCTTCCAGCTCTGCAGTGAGGTCCTGCCCGGCCCAGTGCTCATAATGATGGCCGTTCCGCCACAGCCGGGAGGTGGTGAGGTCATAGATGATGCCCTGGTAGGCGCACCATATCTCCTCCCTGTCCTGGCCGTTCCGCAGGGCCAGCTGGGCACGTGTATATTCCTTCACCGGGATGCGGATTAAGCCCCTTCGAACTGCCGCAGGAACCGCACGTCGTTTTCCGTAAACAGCCTCAGGTCGCGAACCCCGTACCGGAGCATGGTGATGCGCTCGATGCCCATCCCCAGCGCAAATCCGGTATATTCGTCAGGGTTGACGCCGCAGTTGGCCAGCACGTTGGGATCGACCATGCCGGATCCGGCGATTTCCACCCACCCGCTGTGCTTACAGATGTTGCAGCCTTTTCCTTTGCAGATAAAGCAGGATACGTCGATTTCGGCGCTTGGCTCCGTAAACGGGAAATAGGAGGGGCGCAGCCGTATCCTGGAGTCTTTGGAAAACATTTCTTTCGCAAAATGGTACAGGGTGTCTTTCAGATCCCTGAAGGATACGTTCCGGTCCACATACAGCGCTTCCACCTGGTGGAAGACACAATGCGCCCGGGCGGAAATGGCCTCATTCCGGAACACCCTGCCCGGCATGATGGAACGGACCGGGGGTTTTTGTCTTTCGAGCAACCGGATCTGTACGTTTGAGGTATGCGTGCGGAGCAGCACATCGTCCTTTACCTGTCCGGCCCCTTTCTCGATAAAAAAAGTATCCTGCATTTCCCGGGCCGGGTGGTTGTCGGGGAAATTCAGGGCCCCGAAGTTGTTCCAGTCCGTTTCGATCTCGGGTCCGTCCGCAACGTTGAAGCCCATTCTTTCGAAAATCTCGATGATCCTCCTCCGGGTAATCGTCAGCGGGTGCAGGCTTCCCAGGGTGTCCGGTACGGGAGGCAGGGTAAGATCGCCGCGCTCGGAGCTGTCGCCCGCAGCTGAGCTTCCCAGCAGCTCCGAAAATTCCTGGAACCTGGCCTGGGCCGCATTTTTGAGCTGGTTGAGCTCCTGGCCTACAGCCCGGCGTTGTTCCTGGGGGATATTCTTCAGGTTTTCAAAAAGTGCCGTTACGGCTCCTTTTTTGCTGACAAACTTCAGCCGGAATTCTTCCAGCTGGGCTTTATCGGAAACGACACTTTCCCTGATCTGACCGAGCAGTTCGCGTACTTGTTCTGAAATCATACAATTTAAGCAACTTAACGGCGGCAAAGATACATAATCTTTGGAAGCCTTTCTCAGCGTCCGCGAAAGTATGACCGTCGTTTCGTCCGGAAGCGCGTCTTTTTCCTCCCGGATTTATATGCGTAAAAATACGTGTTTTGCCGGGTAAAGTTACCCGTTTTTATGTGTGATTTTTGTTATAAATAATTGATGTTCAGTGGTTTAATTCTTTTTGAGGGGAAATGTCAGAATTGGCAGTATGCCCGGTAATGGCTACTTTTGACATAGCAAAATCAAGTGTCCGAACCGTAAATCTTGACCGTTATGAATCAGCTCAAAAGTTGTTTGGAGGCGCAGGCAAATTCTATGGAGGCTTCCGGCATAACTATCCACATTCCAGGCAGAATCAGAAACATTTGTGTTTCTACAGACGAGATTACCTTTTTCGAAGGAGAAGGTAACTACACTTACATACACACGGCAGCAGGCAAACGGTACATCGTTTCCAGGACCATCAAGCACCTGATGAGCAACCTGGGCGCCAACTTTGTCCGGATTCACAAATCGTATTCGATCAATACGGGGCACATCCTGGAAAAATGCGAAGCGGACCGGACCCTACGGATGAAAGGAGGCAAGGAGGTGATGATTTCCCGGAGGAAGGCAAAGGAAATTATGTCCCTGCTGAATTCCTTTCCGCAGCCCCTGTCAGCCTGAACAGGAGCTGCGGGCGCACAGCCGGCCGTTTCCGTAAGGAGACGGCCGGCTGTTTTACGGGGCGAGCTGACCGGCCAGCACGGCGATTCCTTCCTCAAAACTCCTTGGTTCGTAGCCCAGTACCGTCCTGGCCTTGTCCAGCACAAAGCCGGTTCGCGGCGGGCGGGGCGGCTGGCCGGGGAAATCCGACGAGGCAGCCGCGGAGATCAGGGACGCGTCAAGGCCGAAATAGCCGGCTGTATGCAGCGCCATCTGGTAGGGGGTCAGGAGGTCTTTTCCCGAGAGGTGGAAAATCCCTTCGGCTTCACGGCCCGCAATCCGGGCGCAGCCTATGGCCAGGTCTTCCGCAAGCGTCGGTGTCCGCCATTGGTCGTTGACTACCCGGACGGGCTGGTTTTGCTCCAATGATTTTTTCACCCAGAGAATAAGATTGCTCCGGCTCATGTCCGGTACAATGCCATACACCAGGACGGTCCTGGCGATGGCCCACCTGGTGCCGGAGCCGGCCACGGTTTTCTCGGCAGCATATTTACTCCACCCGTAAAAGTTCAGGGGATTCGGGAGGTCAGCCTCGTGATAAGGGCCGGCTTTCCCGTCGAAGACAAAGTCGGTGGACAAATGGAGGAAGAAGGTATGATGCAGCCTGCAGGCTTCTGTCAGGAGCCGGACCGCGGTGACGTTCCTGCTCCAGCACCCCTCCTTATCTGCCTCGCACTGATCGATGTTGGTCATGGCCGCCGCATGAATGACCACATCGGGCCGGGTATCGTTAAAAACGGAGGCAACCCGGGCGGGGTCCGTAATGTCCAGCTCTGTATAAGCATACGGAGCCCCGAGCCGGGAAGGTCCTTTTGCCGTGGCCACGATGTCCAGGGAGCTGTCCCTGCTCAGCAATGTCACGAGCTTTTGTCCCAGCAGCCCGTTGGCCCCGGTGATGAGTATGCACTTCTTTTTCAAGGGATCAGCGCGTATGAATAGCCGTACTTCCTGGTGATTTTCTTCTTACGTACCAGTTTGGCGCGGACGGACCTGATGACGACATCTGCTTCGGGCCTGTCTCTTTTTCCCGTAGGCTGCGCGGCAATCCTGTCTATGACCTGGAGCCCGTCGACCACCTGCCCGAATACCGTATAGCTGCCGTCCAGGTGGGGCGTTCCGCCTTCCTTCATGTA